>JAITQT010000471.1 GCA_031288745.1 Deltaproteobacteria bacterium | reverse complement strand
TTTAATCGCCTCTTAAAAAGAGCGGCATTGACTAGCCTTATGGCTTTAAATTATAAAGCGGCCCAACTAGCCAATTTCGAAAAAAGGCTCCCCAGGCGATTTTGACGATAGTCAACCAGATATTGTAGAGCAAATCGAGTCAAAAAAAAATCCTCTTTAGCCAAAAAACTTTAGCCTTACCTCAGCCCCCCAATTCCCTCCCTTATGGGTGATTAGTCAAGGAGGGTTTTGTAGTCAATTCTCAAGTTTCTTTTATACATAAAAGGTAACGGCCATAAAACTAATGATAGCGGCCGGTTTTAGCCCAGCTTTTTCTCTTTTTTCGATTAAAGATCGCCTCGTCCTTAGCTTAACTTCACCGCTATATCGTCGGTGAGGATGACGGTGCCAGAGCTTTTTTCTCGAAGAGCCTACCATTTAAAGACATTAGGTCTGGAGTTCGCCCTAATCACTCAAACCTGCAACGAAACCTTAAAACGTTTCCTTAGTCTTCATCACCGCCAAATATTAGCCTATAGTGTTCTCGGCGTAAAGCGCCACCAACGAGATATTTTCCTTGACGATGTTTCGATTAGAGACCACCCGCCCTATCCGATTTTTTCGCCCCCCTCACTCCAACTCCAAAACAAGTACCCGACCGGCTAAGAAGACAGCTTATTTTTGTTCAGCCGACTCCATTTTAAGCTTAGCCTTCTCAACTTTAAACCTGATTGCCGCCTCAGAGATAAAATTAACTAAGCCGCAGACTGACCCCAAGGTGGCTCTAGGGCAGCTGAAAGCCTTTTGGCCGTGCCTTTAGCTCATTTATGTTACATAACAAATTTATAAATACTAAAAATAAATAAAATAAGACTTATTGTATATTATTTAAAAATTTTAACCTTATAAAAATATAAAATTATATATAATATTTTTTAATATTTACCTAAAACTCTAAATAAAATAGTCCTTGAGTGACTTTACAAAGTTCATTGATAGGAAAAGAATTGAATAAAATAAAAAAATATATCTTTATAATTTATGATTTATCGGCTTCATCTTGGTTTCTGTCCTGATGTTAATGTATATAATAGCGTCTATCTAATCAACCACACCCCTTTACCTGGATAGAAAAAAATTTCTTCCAATTTTATTTATTTTATGGTTTAATTAGCTAAAAGCCATCAAGTCTGGCCCGGAGCCAGCCTAAAAACTGGCCCCTAAGGCTAAAGCTTAGCTCGCCGGGCGATGGTAAAGATATCTAGGGGGCCTTCCAAAGAAGCCTGCCCCTCGCGCCCTTAGGAGGTTATAATGAAAAACTTAGCCCTAACAAAAATTGGGCAAATCACGGTTAGATTAATGATAGCCCTAGCCTTATTGCTAGCCTTTACGCCCAACCAAGCGGCCCTGGCCGGATTTGTAGCCACCATCGACTCTAAAGCCTCAGCCTCTAACGAGCTTGACACCATCAAAAAGGTCTTGGAGATAAAAAAAGTTACCCAAACTTTAGCCGATTTGGGGTATAATCGAGAAGAAATTGATACCAGGCTAGCCCAATTGAGCGCCGAGGAAGTTAGCTACTTGGCCGGACAGCTCGATCAAGCCATGACGCCGGCTGGCGACGGAGCCGCTGGGGTCATCATAGCGGTGGTGGTTGTCTTTTTAGTGGTCTTAGGCGTCTTGAGCCTGATGGGTAAAAGCGTGGTGGTTTCAGGCTAAATTTATCGGAAGCGCCTTAAAACTCCGTCCTTCAGGGCGGTGATAGAAGGCGCATTCCGGTCTCTCTTTTCAGTCTAAAATTCTTTGGTTTTCTATTATAATAGTGCAAAATTGATAGTATGCTCTACCGTAGATTCCAACAAAATAACTTGAAGAGAGAGATAGCCAGCCCATAGTTTCTTAGTATAGGAGGTTTAGGGCGGAGAACAAGCCTCTCTGGAAACTCCTTTGAGGCTATTGACCAAAGAAGCCACAGCGATTTATGGCGGATAAATAACCAGAAAATGAAGATTTTACTGATATTTGCGGTTTAACCTAGAGGAGTTAGATAGCTTCATCGGCGACTAAATGGAGAAAAAAACACAGGGGACCCTCGAAGATAGACCTCTAAAGCTAATAGGGTTCGTGTCTACTGTCTCTCGCCCTAAAGACGCTACCGTTGACCTCTTAAGAAAGGAACTCGTCAATTAAGTACGACGGCTATCCCTGGGACGGTAACTCGCGCCTTTTAAACCCTTGGTTGGTCTTTAGCGTCTTTAAGACCTAGTTTGGAAATTTTTGGCTTAACACCGGCTCCTAGATTTTTGTCGCAGCTATTGGGAAATGACTTTCAGATTCACGAGATTTTTAGAACCAATAATTTTCTAAGCAAGGGCCTCAATGAGGTCGAAGTCGGAAACATGCGGCCGTTGGCGCTAATGTTTCATGCGGGCTGCCTGGCGGTGGGCAGTAAAGAGTTCACCGGCGGTGCCGCAAGATTTTATCTGCGCTTTCCCAACTTCGCGGTTGAGAGCGCCGTATACGGTCAAACCCTAAACTTTTTGGACGAATTAAGCTTCTAACGAGCTCAGCTGCGTCAAAAGTCCAAAGCTATGATAGCCTCCATGGTCGCTCCCGATAGCACCGGCTTTGAAACGGCCTTCGGCGATATATTGGCCTCTCTCCCCTATAATACCCATACCCCTTCTGTCTCGACTAAGAACACCACTATTAGCTATCACGTCACCTAACTAATTCATGGGGAATTCCTTGCAAACTGCCGATGAACACAGGCTTAAAGGACGGGGTAAAAAAATTTTGTTTGACATTGATGATCGAAGCGCAAAAACCTCTTAAAAGCAAAATCGTCTAACAAATTAACTAGTAATAAGGACATGTTACAAATTTAAGGATTGATAAAGTGGACTTTTTGCGCTTCGATCTTTGATCAGTTTATGTGAGCCGCCCTTTAGTTCCATCTGGTGCCGTCAACGAAAAAACTTGCTTTCACAGTTATGCCAGATGGGATGATCGCTATACCCAGATATGTCTATTTCCCATCTTAAAAATTTATCCTTATTTCCCGAAAAAAAATAACCAACCTCACTAGTGTAAATTTAGCTATTGACTGCTTGAAAAGCTAAATTTTCAACTGTGATATACTTTTAGAATAGACAATAATTTATGCAATAATTGGCTAATTTAAAATCATTATGTAGTTAATTAATATTATATTTAAAATTTTTAATCTGTTACTGATTAAAATCATATTATTAACCTGACATAATTAAAACTTTAGAAAGCATCAACTCTCCTTTTTTATTAGCGAGCGAGCCAGATGGTTTAGAGGTTAACAGTCGGCTAAGCTAGCTTAACCGCCTGGCTAGCCTAGTTACCGAAGAGACCTTAAGGTCTTTCGCTTCAGGTACCGTAGTAATCCCCTTCCTTGAGGGAGGATGAGGATGTCAATTTAGAGGTTGTGCCTTAAGTGTCTTCCCCTACCCAATGGCCCTTCCCAGGGGCTAATAAAGATACTGACTTAAGCTACCTTCTAGGTCCGCAGGGCCCGCTAGCTAAGGGTTGGAAAGGCTTTGAATATAGGCCAGAGCAGATAGTCATGGCCAAAGAGGTGATGGAAGCCTTTAAAAACAAAGACATCCGCCTCATTGAGGCCGGTACCGGTACCGGTAAGACGATGGCCTATTTGCTACCTGCCCTCATCTCGGGTAAAAAAACCGTGGTTTCTACTGGTCTAAAAAGCCTTCAAGATCAGATTTTTTATAAGGATCTTCAATTCATCCAACGCTACTTCGACTTCAGCTTCCAAGCCGTGCTAGTCAAGGGTAGGGAGAACTACCTTTGCTTACGCAAGTACAATAGCTTCGTTAAACGTGGAGATCTCTTATTCGCCTCTGGCCAAAAACCAGTCTTGGAGCGCCTTAACCAATGGTTCCAATCTACTATCGAGGGCGATATCTCGGAATTAGATCCTGAGGTCTTAAAGCGCTATCCTAAAACTAATCTAACTACCAACTCTACCGCTTGCCACGGCAATAACTGCCTTTATAAGAAAGAGTGCTTCTGGCACAAAAAACGCCGTCAGACCCAAAAAGCTGATCTGATTTTAGTTAACCACCATATCTTTTTAGCCGATCTATCCTTTCGAATAGGTAGCGACGATTCAAAATCAGTCTTACCTAGCTGGGATGCAGCCATAATAGACGAAGCCCATTTATTGGAGGATTCGGCCACTCAGTGGTTCGGCTACAAGCTTGAAGATTACGAATTAGCCTCCCTTTCTAAAGCTTTAGTTGATTATTCAGAAGGGGATCCTAAACTAGTCGAATTACACGAAAATGCCTTAATTTTAGCTAACCTTCAAGCCCTTTTATACGAATTCTTCGAAAAGACGGATGGTTTCCAAGAATTATTCATCCACGAAAACAACCCGGCCGACGAAGCCCTAAAAAAAATCTTAGCCTCCCTAGCCGAGGGCACAATAGCTATAAGCAATAATTTACCTCAAAAATTAGAAGAAATGTCTCCAGATGCCAACCTAATTGAAACCCTTAGCCATAGATTAAGCTTTATTTACCAGGCCTCCGAATTTATAGCCAAAAGCAATGACCCTAGTTTCGTCTACCAAGCGGAAAAAAATTACAAACCAGATAAGTTAGTCCTCTCGGCCCTCCCTATTAAGGTGGGTAAGATTATCGGCCAAGCCCTGGAAAAAACAGAGCGCCCGGTGATTTTGACCTCCGCCACCTTAAGCGCGGGAGGCAATTTCAATTTTCTTAAAGACCGGCTCTGTCTCAATCCCCTAACCAAATCCCTGGCCCTCCCCTCGCCCTTTGATTTTAAAAATAACACTCTCCTCTATATCCCCAAGACCATGCCCAACGTCAAACGCTCGGAATTTAACGAGGCTATGATCGATCACACCAAGCGCATCCTTCTGGCCTCCAAAGGTAGGGCCTTGGTACTCTTCACCTCCTTCAAACGGTTATTTCTCACGGCCAAGGCCCTCAAAAATAATATGCCCTGGCCAGTTCTGATCCAAACCGAGCAACCCAATACTAAATTACTTGAACAGTTCTCCTCCGAGGTCAACTCTGTGCTCTTAGCCACCAAAAGCTTTTGGTCGGGCGTAAATGTGCCTGGCGAGAGCCTTAGCGTGGTCATTATCGATTGCCTGCCATTTTCTTCACCTATCCAACCCTTGCAGCAAGCCCGCCGTCGCCTAATAGAGCTAGAGGGGGGTAATAACTTTAACGACTATAGCCTCCCTGAAATGACCTTATCTTTAAGGCAAGGCTTAGGTAGGCTAATACGCTCTTCGAACGACCAAGGGTTAATGGCTGTCTTAGACATACGCTTAATCACCACAGGGTACGGCCAGCAGACCTTAAAGTCTCTTCCCCCCAGCCCTATAACCGAAAATTTTGACGATGTAGTTAAATTTCTATCGACTATTTATCGTGTCAGTCGATCAAATTAATTTCAGGTGATGTTACCCCACCCCATTAAACCCTAGATTAATAGTGGGTTTTGAATGCCTTTTGCGAGCGTAAAAAAATTATTGCATTTTATATGTGTTTTCTTATCCCTCAAACTCCAATTTACTTAAATTTTATTAAGAAAATTAATGGGTTCGAGCATCCCCGCCCTCCCTTCACCACCTCCGCGCTCGCAAAATTAGTGACGAAATCATAACCTAAAAATAAAAAAAAAGACCCCACGGTGCCAAGCCTACTTAAAGGGACGACACGTACCATGGCAATGTAGCCTCCTATAGAAGCTTTTTACAATATACTCTTAAATAATTAAATAGTCAAGCAATAATTTTAAGAATAGATATAAATATAAAAAAATAACTATTTAAAGGCGATTTTTATCATTAATTCACCTTCAAAAATAATCTACTTAAATAGTTAAATTTGTCAAATTTCTTTTATATTATGTTAATTAGGTTTTAAAGATGGTAAACTAAATTAATTTAGCTGTTTTAATAAAATAACATATTATTCGTTTTAATACACAAGGTTTATGTTTATAACGTCCTCATAGTTAACCATTAAAGAAGTAACCAGAGAAATCCCAAAAATTATTGATATTTTGATGCAAAAGATTTAGATTATCAAGCCTCATGATGATTCTCTTAAGGTATGAGG
The DNA here is from genome assembly GCA_031288745.1 of Deltaproteobacteria bacterium. Lineage (GTDB taxonomy): Bacteria > Desulfobacterota > Desulfarculia > Adiutricales > Adiutricaceae > JAITQT01. The sequence continues at coordinate 1,008 of JAITQT010000471.1, read as the reverse complement.
AGAAGCCAGTCATCTGTAGGCAGTACTTTCAAAATAGTTATATTTTTATGCCAAGAACGTACCCCAAAGAATTCAAGCAATAGTAGCGTTAGTCCTTCTTCCGACCCAAATAGGGAAAAACATTCCAACGAAGGAAAATAAGGTAAATCGAAAGGCGGCTAGGAAGGCCATCCCGGGGCTCGCCTCGAACACTTTGAAAATCAGGACCTAATAGTCCCGCTTAAGGTCAATTCTCCAGAGATAACAAACTAACCTGGCTGGCATTTTCTCGGTATTTAAATCCGCCAGACTGTAGAAGTAATGGTATCCCGCTTCGTTACTGAGTACCAAGCGGAAATTTGGGAAAACGAGAATTGAAAAAAAATTGTCACCGACTTTCCTGAAGCGGCCGAAAATGATGGCTATAAAAAATAAGTGCCTTAGTTAAAGATTCAAACGAAACATCAAATATCCAATCGAAAACCCATTAGCCCTTCTATTACTGAGACCACATTGTTTGAGCCATGGGCTGTGGCGCTTTCGACGATTACGGACTAAATCAACCGCAATTTTTGGCGTCTTAACTAAACATTAGCCTAGTTTTGGTCTTCGTCGGTTATCGCCGTTTTGTGATATAATAAACGTTAGTTGGTTGGCGAAGCCGCAGGAAAAAAATTTGTTGCTAACGACCGGTATACAAACGTTTAAGTACCTCATTGAACTCGGTGGAATTTACGTGGATAAGACGGCCTATGATAGAAACCGTCCCTAAGACCTGGTTTCTAACTAGGCCTAGACGTTTTGGCAAACCCCTCGCAGTGTCGACCTTTGGATTAATATTTTCTGGCCAAAGGGAACTCTTCAAAAGGCCTGGCCATAGAAAAGAAGCTAATTTAAAACCCCCGATGCCGCTATCGACGCCTGCGTAAAGTTAAAGAAAGCTTTAATGGAGCGAGACCAGATCGAGTTTATAAATCAAATTAACCGGGTTTTGTCGCAATACCCCTACGACTATTTCCAAACCAAGAA
>JAITQT010000447.1 GCA_031288745.1 Deltaproteobacteria bacterium | reverse complement strand
TTAGAATCAATTACTTCATTTATTTTAGTTTCAATTGTTTCAATGTTGATATTTTCTTCTGAATATTTTTTCAAAATTGGTATAATATTATCATCAAAAAATGAAATAACAATTTGTTTAGATATTTCAATACTACACCTATCTAGAAATGATTTTATATAATTAAAAATTTCATCTTTAAAGAAAGTATCTTTATTTATCTTTATATTTTCTTTTATATTTATAAATTCATATGTTATAGCTGGTAAAATAGCTAATCCCTCAGATATTGCTCCAAAGGGATTATGGCTATGTAAAATTTTAATATTTTTTGATTTAAAAACTTCTAAACATATTTCTTTAACAAAAAACCATCTAGAGCTACCGCCAGATAAAGAAACAGTGTTTATTTTATCTATATTTTTTAATCCTTCTAATAATGATTCTTTAAACCATTGTATTAAATTAATATTGCCCTCTGATAGTCTTTTAGAAATTGGTAGTTTAAATTTATTATAATAACTCAAAAACAGGGGCGATGGGCTAAAACGAGCGGCTCTTTCTAGAAATCCTTGGCGAGTTAAATCCCTAACGTCGCCGAAGCGACCGATCTCAGCCTTTAGGGAGGCCTTGGGGTTGGCAGAGATCGTTTCCGAAAAATCTTCTTTTAGTTTACGGCACAAATAAGACCAAACGTAGAAGGCTCGCCTTTCGCGCTCTAGGCTCTCCAATAGCCCGGGGTTTTGCTCTCCAAACCATTGGTAGAACAGATCGTCAAAGAGCCGTCCACCCAGCTCCCATGAGCCCCAGCCAGCGCTCACCTCTCCTCCACTTAGTAAGGCGAAGTCGCAGGTACCGCCGCCAAAATCAACCGCTAAGTAGCCCTCTAGCAAATCTGAAATCAATAGCCTTCCTCCCCCCAAATCACTTAACAAAGCCCCTTTTGGTTCCTCCACTATCTCAGCCTGCCCTAAACCAGCTTCTTGAACTATTTGTTTTAGCGCCTGTCTATAAGCCCGGCCAGATTCGCTGGGGGCACCCACGATTAATCTTCCGCCGCTAGTATTTAAAGGGGTCCCGTTATGAGCAGCATCCCTTATTAAAGCCTTAAAAAAATCGACCGCGCATTGCCTGGCTGGCTCGAACTCGACGATATCAAGCTTAAAATTGGCCCCGTAACGATAGCCCTCTCTTTTAATTTCTTCTACGCTCGCCTGACCAAAGGTAAAAGTGGCTCTCTCGCCTATAAGGGGAAAGAGGTCGCTATCATGGCCCTCTTTGTCGCTATAGAGAATGACCGTATCAATAGCCGGGGTCCGGCCGCTAAGATACAAAGGGATCTTGTTTTTAGTTCCTATAGGACAGACGGTCACGTAGGTGTTGGTAGTTCCAAAATCTATGCCGACCGCATCACCGCGAGAGTTTTCGAGCATAACGTCCTTATGAAAGCCTAAGAAAGAGAGTTAATTAGGTTAAAGCTTAATTTTAAGTCTTTTTTAGTCACCTAGGGGTGGCTAGACCTTTTTTCAGCACGAGCCCGTCTTTAACGATAGGCTCTTCTTCCACGATAGCCTCCTGGCCGTTTCTGATAAGCCCAAAAGGCTCGTAGAATTCGCTAGAAGAGGGTGACCAAGTTATGGTTAAAGGGTCTTTGGCTAAATCTCTTTGGCTCATTTGATAGCCAGAGCGGGAAAGGAGGCGGACTAATTGGTCTAAAAGGACGTTATCTCGCTCTAGGTCCTTAGAGCGCATCTTCTTAACTAAACAGACCGTCTCGTTTAAAAGTTCTAAAGAGTTTAAGCTCTCTTTAGGCGCGATAGAATCACTAAATCTTGCCTGGCTAGAAAGGACTGCCGCCAAAGAGGTCACGGCGGCTAGCCAATTGAGAGCGATGGGTTTTATTTGCTCTAACCAAGCCTCTTTAGAAAAGGACTTTTTAGCTTTTACCGTTAAGGCCACAACGGCCAGAGCTAGATAGGCCAAAAACCGTTTGGCCCGACCGCTCGTAGATGGCCCCTTAGCCGCTAGCCAGCCCCAAGGGTTAATGGCTAATAGCGTTTCGGTCGTTAAGGCCAGGCCCAAAGCCCCTAATAGTAGGCGGCGTTTTTTTTCGTTTCCGCCTAATGACAAAAAACAGTAGACGACTAATCCCGCCCCCACAGGCCCCCCGAAAGCCCCTCCAATAGTCCTTTGAAAGCCAAGCCAAAAGGTGATGGTACCTAAGGCTAAAGAGCCTAAAATAGACCCTATAGCCGCCCCGACCGCTAGGGCCACCGACCTGGGCCAGGCAGAGGCGGCGGGCGCGGCCGGAAGCCTTACTGGTGGGGCCAGGGTTTTTAAGTGGGCGGCCATTATTTCTCTTTCTTCTCGGCTATAGGGGACTTTTCTTTCAAAGGCCTTATAGAGTCTTTCGTCTTTAAGCGATTTATGGAGAGCGTTTTCTAGTTTATCAGCCACGATTAATTCAAATTCGTCACTAGGGGCCTTATCGGGGCTTAAATTCTCTAGGGCCTTTTGGAGTTCAAGGAGAGTGGAATCTAGAGAGTGTTGAGTAAACGACTTTAAAAGGACGAGGTCGGCTTTTTCAAACCATTCGTCTGGAAAGATGTTTTCGATGGCTAGGGTCTGCTCGGGCGGAGTGGTCTCAAAAACTGGATAAGAACCCTCAGTTTTACTAATTAGCACCTTAGGCTGGGCTTTCCGTTTTATAATGGAATAGAGTAATAAGATAGCTAGGATTACGGCCAAAAAGAAATTTAATAAAAACTCCGGGGTCCAGAAAAGGGAGTTGGGGTCTTTAAAAAATTCTCTAAATTGAGGCCAAAAGTCTAAAGAGCTATCTAATTGCATCTCAAGAAGGTCGGGGTGGCTTAAGCTAAAGCCGCGAAACTGAAAGAAAACGGTTGGCATAGTTTGTCTTTGACGTTAATAATAAAGAGCGACGCTCTCTTTTAGAGGCTTAAATAGGCTCGATTGCCTAATAACGTGAGTAACGCTGAATAGGCCTCGAAATAGAAATTGCGGGAGCCGACCCACCATGTATTTGGGGAAGGCCGCTGTTCGATAGGTAAAACAAAGGTCAACGTCACCGGATTATAAGACGTGATAATTAGCAGATAAAGCTGGTCGAGTCAGCCGAAGTAATGGCGATGGCCTAAACACAAAGGGCGAATGTGGTAGCACTGGAGACCCGCGAGGGTTATGCTTAGAGACGGTCGTAAAACCGGTTTCCGGCGACGGCTAGGCCGGGCCTCCGCGGGGAAACGGATAGGATCATAGTACTTAAGAGAGCGCTAATCACGGTGGGAGGGAAGGGCCCTTAACCCAGAACAGGTCATGGAAGGGGA
>JAITQT010000425.1 GCA_031288745.1 Deltaproteobacteria bacterium | reverse complement strand
AAACTTTAAATTTTATCTTATTTTATTTTTAAACTATCAAAGAATTTAGCGCAGTCTTCCATGGGCTCGGGCGACTCCGTTTCCGTTTCAAAGGAGTTATAGCCGCATTCAAGTTTAATTAGCTTATCGTTAACCACATACCATTGGGTTTCTAAATATTGAGAGATACCCTCGTTAGAAGTAAGGCTAGTTTGCTTGGCTGTAGGGTGCGGACCTTGGCTTGACTGGGTTAGAACTATTTTGCCTTCGATTTTGGCGGTTAATGTATCCCAAAGTTCCTTGAGCTTTCCTTCGTTCCACTTACCGTCGGCTGTTTTTAAGCTTTCGGGGGCCAAGCCTACAGGTAGCGTTTCAATGGCCCCAATGGCTGCGAAGTAGAAGTTATCGCCGCTCTCAGATTCTAGCGAGAAAACCTTAATATACTCCTGGGCTTGAGTATCTGAGCCTTCATAATTTTCAGGCGGGGTTATGGTAAAAGAAAGGCCTTTGGCTTGGTTGGGCGCAACTTCAAATGATTGGGCCGGGCTCTGAGCCCAGGCTGGGCCCAAGGCTAGTGAGATTATAAGGCTTGTGCTAAAAAAAGCCAAAAATAGAGTATTGATTTTCATAAAAACTCCTAAAAAATAATAATTAAGTCAAATAAGATATTATTATGAATTATATATAATAGTTTAAAGAATTAATGTAACCGTTCACCAGCCCTTCCAGGGCCAGAGGTTTTAGCCGCTCATTCTATAAGCTGTAAGGTTGCCTTTAATGAATTTTTCAAATTGCGAGAGGAATGCCAACCATTAACCAAAAATTAGGCCTTTGTCCAGTCGAACGGTAAGAGTGGGAAACAAGGTCTTGAAGAGGCCTTGAGCTATGCCGACGAACGAAATGATTTTTCATTTCGCACCATCATTTTTGGAGCCTCTTGGTGACGCGGACGCAAAGTTTCTAGCCGAAAAGACCACGCTAGCCGGCTATCCTTAAGTTATGGGGGATACGTTGGATTAATCTGTTGGCTTGTTTCGCTAGTAGTAAACGTCGCTAAGTTCCCCAAAGTTAACGAATTAACAAGGACTGGGGCCGAAACGATCTTCTTCGCCATATTCTTCATTCTTCCTCAATCACTCCCTGGCCCTCCCAGGCCGTAATCATCAGAATCTTCTGGAATCGAAATTTCGTGAAAATCTTTTAATTTCCTTTTATGGCTATTTAAATAATGAGATTAATTATCACGGGGAATCAGAGTTAAATCAGAAATATTAAAACGTTTTCTCTTCAAAAAAGCGCAAAGTAGAAAATGGGTTATAGACAAAAGTTTTTCCGTCAAAGCAACAGCCGTCGCAGTTACGTTTCATCTCCTCCAATAATTCTTCATCGGTTAACTCCCGAGATTTGGCCGCATGTTTGATAGCCTTACCGAAATACCGCTTAATCTCTTCATGAGTAAATCCAGTCAAAGCGCCGAATTGATTACCTCGCGAGATATCGATTCGGTTGTTTAAAGCTGAATCCATAGGCACTCTGGTGATGCCGGTCACAAATACGAATGAGGTATCCCCATCTTTGGCTTTTAGCAGCCTATAGAACTCGTTAAGCGTATTACTCATATTTTTAGCTTCGTTGGGCTTATCCAATAGCTGGGTATACGGAGTATCGTATTCGTCAATTAAAACGGCTACCTGGCAATCGTAGGTTTTAGAGCATTCACTAATTAGGTATGAAAAAAGAGAGTTGGCTATATTATAATCAGGAACATCGATATTAAGGCTTTCGTATAACTTCTTTATCGCTTCGATCAAAGAATTATAGAAAATTTTCGGCCCTTGAGATATAGTCAGCTTGCTCATGTCTAGATGGATGACAGGACGGGGAGCGAATTGTTTCTTATCTAGCTCCTTTTCTATGGCCAGGCCTTTGAAGAGTTCCCTTTGGCCAGAAAATATTGATTCAAGGGTTGACACTGTGAGGGATTTGCCAAAATGCCTGGGCCTAGTTAGAAACCAGGTCTTAGGAACTGAGGCTATCAATTGGGCAAGATAAGCCGTCTTATCCACGTAAATCCCGCCGAGTTCAATGAGGTCCTTAAACTTCTGACTACCGGTCGGTAGAGGCAAATTTTTTCCCATGTGGTTCATCCTCTCAATTAATGTTTATTATAGTACAAAACGGTGACTATTGAAAAAAACGATCTTATGAAGGGGTAAAAGGATAAAGAGAGCCTTTAGCCCCGAGGCGATTGTAAAGTCGTTTATTTCAATACTTAAGATTGTTCGAGCCTCAAGCGTATCGGAGGGCTCTTGGCGAGTGTGGTTTTGAAAGCTTTGCTAGTGCGGTCCAACTTAAATTTAGAAACAGAACAGTTAATCTTTAAAATAAGAGCCCAGAGCTGTCGAAGATAAATTCCTGAAAAAAAGGAACTTATAAAAGCTGCTAGCTATAAGGCCAAAATGAGATCAGGCAATTAAATAAACATAATTTTTGGAGCCTCTTCGTTACTAGGCTCTAGAGGGTTGATCCTCTTTACATAGTAAAATAATTAATCAACATCGTTTAAGGTTGCTCGAAGGGTAAAAAGTCACCTTTATCCGTTCTTAAATTTGTAACAGAGCCTTATTACTAGTTAATGTTTTAAACCATCTTGCTTTGTAAGAGGTTTTTTGCGCTTCGATCAAGGTTAAGGCCTATATGGCCAGTCTCTTTTTAACTTTAAACGCGCCCGCAAAAAATTCGAGGCGATAAATAAATTTTAGTGACTTAAGCGGAGGCCGAGTTTCTAGAAAAAAAGACCATGGTCGCCGACTATCCTTAAGTTACGGGGGATACGATGGATTAATCTGTTGGCTAGTTTCGCTAGTAGTAAACGTCGCTAAGTTCCCCAAAGTCAACGAA
>JAITQT010000368.1 GCA_031288745.1 Deltaproteobacteria bacterium | reverse complement strand
GCAAAGAGTAGAGAAAAAAATCTTATATAACTATAAAAGGTTGTGTTTTCTTATTTTTTTTGAATCAGGATCTTATTTTAAATAGGTTTTAAAAAAATTTATTTTTATTTTTATAAACCTTTTAGTAGAAAGTTTCTAACTAATTTGTCCTTCTTTTTTTAACTATCTTAGAAAAAGTTAGATTTAAGGCCTAATATTGGCCAAGTCACCTTAATTGGGTGAGTACTTCAAAAGAGAGTGAGTTTTATTACTATGGTTAAGGCAACTGCATCAAACGTAAAACCTTTTCGGCGGGCCGGTCGGCCAGCGGTCAAGAAAAAACTTGACGGCACTGACGAAGCTATTATTCGCGTCAATTTTGATATTAGCCGCGACGATCACACTAAGCTTAAGATCTACGCAGCCCAGAATGGCTGCAGTATGGCCGAGTTACTAAGGGCCTTTGTTAGTTCTATAAAGCTTAAAGAAATAAAATTAAAATAGTTTTTTTAATCTCTTTTATAGTGATTACCGAAAAATTTGGCCCAATTAGGCCGTCTAAGCGGCTAAATTGAGCTGCGACTCAACTCGTTGAAGTCATCATCAGGGGCTTTGCCGGGCCGGTCTGGTTATGCTTAAATTTTAGGACTTAGCTACGAAAGTGGCTTTGAAGACTAAAAATTAGAGCTTTAGGTTAAAATCTATAAATTTTTAGCTTGATTAAACAGAAAAGTCGAGGCGAGTTTTTAGCGTCTTAGGCCCACATTTTTAGCCTAAAATCGCTCTAAAACTCGCCTAAAAATATTGGCCTAAGAGCTAGACTTTTGGATTAGGGTCGTGGAGCGCTTAGGGTTGAGTAGTTGGATGCTGAGCATAGTTAAGATGGCCACGGCCACTAAACCTCCGGCTAAGACGTGGGCCCTACTATATTCCATGTTTTCGACGTAAACGTAAATCTGCATTGATAAAACTCTAGTGACGCTGGGGATGTTGCCGCCGATCATTAAGACTACCCCAAATTCCCCTATGGCGTGAGCAAAACTCATGATCCCGGCCGTTAAAAAGGCAGGTTTGGCTTGAGGGAGGATGACCGTCAAAAAGGCGTCTAGAGGGCTAGCGCCTAAAGTAGCCGCCGCTTCTAAGGGCCGCTCGCCTAAGGCTTCAAAGGCGTTTCTAAGGGGCTGAACCACAAAAGGCATTGAGCAGATGACTGAAGCGACCACTAAGCCAGCAAAGGTAAAGGGCAGCGGTTTTATGTCAAAATATTTAAAGAGCTTACCTATAGGTCCGAAGGGGCCCATAAAGACTAAAAGATAAAAGCCTAAGACCGTAGGCGGCAATACTAGTGGCATGGTGGTTATTGAGGCCACGATGCGCCTAAAAAAGGTGTCGCGGCGGCTTAGCCACCAGGCCAAAGGCCCACCAAAAAGTAGGCTAATTACAGTTGTATAGATGCCTAGTTTGATAGAAAGTTTGATAGTTATAACATCTGCGGGCGATAAAAGCATAGAAGATCTTTCCAGTTCAGTAACCGTTCACCAAGTTTTTTTTTTTTACGTTGCGGCTGGTAGCGACTTTCGAGTTCCTTTCAATAGGCTTGGTACCGCAACGTTCTCATTTGTGAACGGGCCCTTAAACGTTCACATTTGTGAACGGACACCCAGTTCAAAGCTATGAGCCTTAGAGGGCTAAGAGAATTTAAGTTTTAGAAATAAGCCTTGGCCCCCTAAAAATTAGGGGGCGGGGCTTTTTTTGTTTTTTTTGCAAATGAATTGGTTTCTAATCAAGGCTACGCCAAAGAGGCTACGAGCCCAATGGGGGGCTAGGGCCACAACGCTAAGACTCGGGTTTGGCCGCTGCGGGCCACTTTTTGAGGTTCAAAAGACGCTTTTTAAAATGTCATGGGGCGGTGAAAAATGTTGAGAAGGGCATCGGCAGGCTAAAACTAAACAAAGAATACCCATAGTCAAACGGTGTTTAACATAATAAAAGACAGTATTTTATTTTTCAATTGACTATTTTAATTAAGTTAGATCAGGCTGTCAAGTCTTCGGTTAAAAGGCCTAAAATCTTAGTCTGGAGGTTGATTTCTTTCTTTTAAAAGCCGTGATAATATTAGTCATACGTTGCCGCCGAATATTCCGTCTGCTGGTCGGGCTATTATGGTGTTATATTAAATTAAAGGCCGCGGCCCCTTCCTAATTTTATAGAAGGGGAAATTATTACACGGCTATATTCTTTGCCTAATTTAAAGAGATTTAGCCAGAAAATCTAATGGAGGCGCAATTGAGCGAAGATCTTAGATATGTTGGCCATTCCCAATCCGTTACTGATCAAAACACCTTGACCGCTCAGGAGGTGGCCGGAATTTTACGTATCGCCAAGAACACCGTCTACGAGCTGGTTAAACGGGGAGAGTTAAATTACTATAAAGTAGGGCGCAAGATGCGCTTTACTAAAACCGATATCGAGCAATATATCTCCGATTCGAGACGGGAAGGCGGCGCGGTGGTTAAGCCTGAAAAAGCTTACGCCCCGGTTGCCCCCCCCTCCGAATCCGGCTTCATTATTAGCGGTCAGGACGCTATGCTCGACTTTTTAACTAGCTATCTGACCCGCCGAGGCACCATTGATAGGCCTCCCCTTAGAAGTTTCGTGGGTAGTTACAGCGGCTTGGTGGCCCTCTATAACGGCGAGGTCCACGCCGCCACCGCCCACCTCTGGGACGGTGATAGCGGACAATATAACGTACCTTTCGTCAGAAGGTTGCTACCGGGTGTACCAGCTGTTTTAATCCACCTAGCTGGCCGCGTGCAGGGCCTCTACGTTTCAGCTGGTAATCCCAAGGGCATTAAGGGTTGGGAAGATCTAAAGAGACAGGATTTGACTATAATTAACCGCGAAAAAGGAGCCGGTTCTAGGGTCTTATTAGACGAGCACCTAAGGATTATGCACCTACGTAGCCGGGCCATTAACGGCTACGAGCGCGAGGAATTCTCCCATTTAGCCGTGGCCGGAGCGGTGAGCCGAGGCGAAGCCGATTTTGGACTAGGTGATCTTAAAGCGGCTAGCCAAGTTGACGGGGTTGATTTTCTTCCCCTGCAAAACGAGTGCTTCGATTTAGTTATTAAGCGCGATGATATGGATTTGCCAATCGTTAAGGCTATCCTTGAAATTTTACGCTCCTCTGAATTCCAAAGTCAGTTTAATTTTATGCGCGGCTACGATACCAAGGGTATTGGCGAGATAGTGGCCGAAACCTAACATATACTAACGGCTACCCTTTTCCCCTTTTTCGTGTCAAAACAGTCGAAAAACAATAAAAAAATAAAAAAAAAAAAACGTCGATTAATCTTAATCGACGTTTTTTTTTTGAGCCTTTTATTTTGATAAAAAATTTTGTTTCTTATGTAGATCTTAAGATAATTTTATTTTTAGATTTTATTATTGAAAAAAATAATGTTTTTTGCTAATTTTATTTGAGGGCTCAAATTTATTTTTTTGGCCCCAGGCCCTCTTGGGCTTTATGGGACTTAAAGAGGATAAAATCTGGCGGTGGTAAATTTTTTTAATTGATAATTACCTTGTAATTTTTGGAAGTTAACTAAAAAAACGTCCTTTTTAAGGTTAGACGGTAAATTTCCTTTTGGCCCTTAGCTTGACCTGCCCTCTACTTTGGCTGAAAAAACAAAGTTAGCCTAAAAATAGAAAACTATTTATTCAAGAGGGTTTTAACCCAAAATCGTGATTAAAACTAACGAAGGTCAACAAAAAAAAATCTAACCTAAAAAATTTATAAGGGGGAAGCGATTAATATTTTTATTAAAAAAGAGGCTAAAACTTAGGGGGCTAAACCAGCGGAGACTTTAAGCTATCCTTAAGCTTTCATTTTTAATTTATCGCCAAGAGAGCCCTAGGTTTAGCCCAGGAGTTCTTTTTTTAAGTTTTAAATGACGCGAAAAGAGAACTTTCGTAGCCGCTGCCTCTCCGGGGTGATGGCAATGGTTGTGGGAAGTTGTAATTAAGTTTTAGCATACCCTTAAGTTCTTAACATTGATCGAAGCGCAAAAAGTCACCTTATATGAGTCCATAAATTTGTAACAGAGCCTTATTACTAGTTAATTTTTTTGACTATTTTGATTTTA
>JAITQT010000351.1 GCA_031288745.1 Deltaproteobacteria bacterium | reverse complement strand
TGAAAGGGAAGACACGTACCGCAACAATGTAGTGCCCAATAGGAGCTTAGTAATTTTAACATTAATCCAAGTTAAAATATATGGTTGGAGCAGAGAGCTAAGTAGAAACCTCAAAAGAATTACTGTTAAGATCTTAAGGGTAGGCTAAAACTCAATTACAACCCGAAAGTCGCTACCAGCCGTAACGTGGGGAAAAAAAGATTTGGTGAACGGTTATTTTTTTTTAAACTCGATTTCAGTTAGAACAAATTTCTTCTGCAGCAAGCCAATTTGTTGCGGTAAGCTTCTTGCCTATCAAGTAGGCCTGGTGGCTTAAGTTAACCACAACCAATTTGTGAACGGGGAGGCGTGTTCATGATGTATGTTAATGTGCTCTTTATGACAAAATAGCGTCGCGTCCTCTTATCTTAGCGCTCCAAGCAATTTGCCCACACTGGTTATGACTCTGTTGTTTGGGCTAGATGAATCGACTATGCGCTTGTGGTTATTCTACCCGCCAAAATTATTATCGATTAGTTTAACAAGCAGCTGAAAAGAGTTTTAACCAGCGTAATCGTTGCGACTATCGCCATCAATTAAGTCAAAATTTGTCGAGGCTCTGCGGTGAGTCCTAAAGTTATTTCGCGTTAAGTTGCAGCTGAAGGCCACTTTCAATTTTGGGCAAGTATATTGAAAATCACAGAACTCTAGACTGATAGCAAGATTAAAACCAGAATGGGTCTTATATTCCTATTCTTAAGGACAGAGTTTTACAGCGCTTCCTATTTAGTTAAAAAAAAAAACGGCGGACATAGCCCGCCGCCTAAATTTTAGTGTTTTCTAAGGCTTTATTGACCTAGGCGCTGGCGGTAAGGATAATAGTCACCCCGCCGTATGCGATGGGTCTTCATGACTAAGGCCTCGTTGGTCCCAGTGTGATAAATGAGCCTTCGGCCTTTAAGGCCACCCACGTCTTCGCTGACAATGGGGATGCCATGTTTTTTTAAAATCTTGCGGGCCATCTTCACGTTTTTGCTCCCCGTCGAGCCCCACCTTTCACCGGGCACTTCGCCGCCACCAAAGATTTGAGCCTCCAAATCCTCCACCCGACTCCCCATGCGCCTAAGTTTGGCTATTAGAGACTTAATAGAGACGTCTCCGTATTCGTTGGAAATCTTGCCAAATAAACCACTGGAGGGGTAGAGAAAATGGTTCATACCTCCTATTTTAAGACGTCTATCGTGAAGGCAAACTGCCACACATGTGCCTAAAACAGCGCTAACCATGGCTTGTTGGCCGCAGGAAAAAATTTGGCCCGGGGTTAAATGATACCGGTAGACCTCTACCGCGTGGTTAATGGTCATGTAAATCACCTTAATTAGGTCGTAAAAAGAATATGGCAAATTAATTAATTCTTAAAATAAAAAATATAATTTAAAATAATAAATCTAATATATAATAGTTAAAAATAATACCGTTGAAAGGCTAACCTAAGTCAGCAGGTTATAGCCGTCCAAAGACAAGGTTTAATATAACAGATTTTCGAACATATTACAATTAAAAGTTTTAAGAAAAAATTATAAATATGGATTTTTCTTAGTAAGAGAGAAGTAACAGAGCGATTTTTAAATATTTTTTTGGCTAAACTATGTTTGCCGGATAAATTATCATAATATATGACAGGCTTGGAGATTATCCAAGGTTTGATTTAAATTTCTATGATTTTACCAGAATGAATCTTAAAAATCAAGACCAAAATTTTTGACTTACAAACTGAGTTGAACATTGTTTTAAGACTCTACCGCCACTGCGGTTAAAGACCGCAAGTACTTGCGTATCAATGTATTTAAGAAAAGGGGAGCAAGTTTTTTTCCCTTACAGATCAACTGGGCTGAAAATTGATCAAACGGAAAAAACTTTTTTATTAAAAATATTATTTCTAACATAAGAAAATAACTTGTCAATTTTTTTAGATCTTCTTATTTTTGGCTTTTTTCCGTTTGAGCAAAATTGATTCCTGGGGGCCAAAAAAATGTCAAGCTGTGCAATTGGTGACCAAGGTTAACAAGGCATTTATCCAACTCTGCCAACTGCTTACTTCTTTTGTAACCGTTCACCAAGTTTTTTTTTACCCACGTTGCGGCTGGTAGCTACTTTCGAGTTGTAATTGAGTTTTAGCCTAGCCTTGATCGAAGCGCAAAAACCTCATTAAAAGAAAAATAGTCTAAAAAATTAACTAGTAATAAGGCTATGTTGCAAATTTAAGGATTGTTAAAGTGGACTTTTTGCGCTTCGATCACCCTTAAGTTCTTAATATTAGTTCTTTTAACGTTTCTACTTAGCTCTCTGCTCCAACCATATATTTTAACTTCGATTAATGTTAAAACTACTAAGCTCCTATAGGGGGCTACATTGCTGCGGTATGTGTCGTCCCTTTCAATAGGCTTGGCACCGTAGCGTTCTGTCTTGTGAACGGGCCCTTAAGCGTTCACATTTGTGAACGGACACCTTCTTTTTAACTGTAATTGAAAAAAAACGATATCATTAATTTGCCAAAACATAACGTTATAGGCTAACCGTTCACGAGCCCTTCCAGGAGGCCTATCGGGCTATGAGATTTAGCAGCGTATTCTTACGCTGTAAGGTTGCCTTTAATGGATTTTTTTAATGGTAAGGGGAATGCAAACCAGTAGCCCATATTAGGCCTTACCTTCAGTAGAACGGGAAAGTAAAACAAGGTCTTGAAAGGCCTGGAGAACGCTTACGATAGCAACTGGATAAACCAGCACAACATAAAAGAGGAAGAATCTCTATGATTAAAGCTTAGCTAGCGAGTCAGCCCTGAGTATTGTATGGACACCCGTGAGGGTGCCTTCAAAGCGTAGAGAGGGGAGGTAATAGGCTATCCTGAGCACCGAAAGTCACTAATTTGTGAGCGTCTATGTTTGGTAATCAGCACAAGAAAGTACCCATGACGGCGTTTTAGCGAGCCTCAGTGAGGCCCCACGGTGTCTGAAACCCTGGCCTGTTACTAAACGTTGGGTATGAGAACAGTGAAATCTCTGTCTTTCCCTGGTTAATGGCAACCGGGGACGGCGTAGGAAGCGGAATGGGTAATCTATCTAGGTACGGGGCAGAGAAGTCAGATTCGCTCGTAGTACTGATGAAGGGGCCGAACAACTGCCGCTTGTGGGTGGGTGGAGGCTCTGGAGGGAAGGGGCGGACTCTGGAGAACACGAGGCCAGAAACCATGTTTCAGACGCAGAACTTGAACCAAACGAAGTATCTCCCGAAGAAGGAGTGAAAAGAGAGATGATAAATAGTGGACAGACTCGTGGGCGTGAACGGGCCAAGAAGGATAAGAGTGCTAAATTCACGGTGCTGCTTCATCATGTAACACCTTAAATTGCTTGAGTAGAGCTTCTACTTACTAAAGAGAGGAGCTGCGCCAGGAGTAGATGGGGTGATGTGGATAGGTTACCAGGAGAATCTAACAGGAAACCTTAAGGAGCTGCATGAGCGGCTGCAGAAGGGCAATTATTGGGCCCTGCCGGCTAAGCGTGTATATAATCCCAAAGGCAGATGGAAGGAAGAGACCTTTAGGCATAGAGGCTGTAGAAGATAAAAGAGTCCAACATGCGGTATCAAGGGTACTATCGGCCATCTACGAGGAAGATTTTCTGGGTTTCTCTTACGGGTTTAGGCCTAAAAGGGGCGGTCATGATGCCTTAGATGCATTAGCGGTGGCGATTGGCAGAAAGAAAGTGAACTGGATACTCGATGCGGACCTCAAAGGGTTTTTCGATTCCATAGCTCATGATGATCTTATGGCATTAATGGAATGTTGGATTGCTGACCAACGCAAACTGCGGCTAATAGAAATGGCTTAAGGCCGGAGTGATGGAGGAAGATATCTTACCCTAAAGTTCTACATCCCTATCCTGAAGAGAGGTTTGACGCTAAACATCCAGAGCCCAGTGCGTTAATTGCGCCAGCTGGGCTCTGTGCGGGGGGAGCCCGAAAGGGTCTGACCTATCGCGATAAAGCTGGGTAGAGCGTAAAACCATTTTTTTCAAGCTGATTGCTCCGGCCCCTTGCTCAGTTAGGTGACTCCTCCACTGGCGAAGCCAGCCTAGGTCACCGATTGGACAACTTGAAATTTTTTTTGGCTCTAAAAAAGAAAATAGTTTTCATATTTTGTAACCGTTCACCAAGTCTTTTTTTTCCCACGTTGCGGCTGGTAGCGACTTTCGAGTTGTAATCAAGTTTTAGCATACCTTTAAGAGCTTAACATTAGTTCTTTTGAATTTTCTACTTAGCTCTCTGCTCTAACCATATATTTTAACTTTGATTAATGATAAAATTACTAAGCTCCTATAGAGGGCTACATTGTTGCAGTATGTGTCGTCCCTTTCAATAGGCTTGGTACCTCAACGTTCTCATTTGTGAACGGACACCATATTTTTGTGAACCATCCACATAAGGTGATTTCTTTTTTTTATTAAAGGGCTAATACTACTCAGGAGCTAAAATATTTATTTGTTTTAGCCTGGCGCTATTTCAAAATTCCGTTTTAGGCCGCATAGTCAGCCGAGTTTTTTTGTGGTACAATTCTTTTGCGCGGCCGATTTTAAGTCAATCGCCCCCGCTCGCTAGGCTATTTAGCGATGGGACACCAAGCCCTTGGGTTGACTAATCGCGTTGGCGTAAGATTTCATTCAAATTAAATTTTGGCCCTAAAGTCATTTTTGATCGAAGCGCAAAAAGTCCTCTTTATCGAGCCTTAAATTTTTAACATTCTATTATTACTAGTTAATTTGTTAGACTATTTTGCTTTTAAGAGGTTTTTGCGCTTCGATCATTTTTGAGTTCGCCCTTCAAAGCTTTATGCTTTAGTTTTTAAGGCTTGAATGGGGCTTGCTTTATGCTTTCGCGTTTAATGCTTAAACTGCGCTTGGCCTTTCGCTAATAAAGTTAGCGTTTTTGGCTAATGTGTTTTTATTCTCCCCTCGTTTTTTCCTTATTTAAGCTCTCTATATTTTGGCCGTGCCCCTATCTATTTTTAGCCATGGGGCTGTGCCATTGGGACGGTAGCTGAAGCGGGAGATATAGGGCTGCGAAAAAAATCCGGCCGCAGGTAATTTTTAGTGGTTAATGGCGAGGCCGAATAAAAGGAACATGGAGTCGCGGAGGCTAGTTATGGCTGAAGAAAGGTTAGCGGAGGGTATCTACCTCGAGACCAAGAAAAATATTATTGGCACTGGTTCAACGGCTAAAGTCGCCGAATACAGAAATTTTTGGGCCACCCTTAGAATTGGCGATCAGATTGTTGAGATGGTCCTTTTAGACGATAGCTTCGGCTTAACTGGCATTAAGGAAAAATTTCCCGTCGATGTCGTCTCTGGACCCAATTGGCTCTTCGTTGAGCAAGGCGAAAAGAAGTACCTTCAATTAAAGCAAAAGCTTGATAATATGCTGTCCCCTCCCAAACCAAAAACAAACCCTCAAGGTTCACAGGCTAAAAAGTCAGGCACTTCAATGTCTACTTGCGGGGGCTCTAAAAAGAGTGGTTGGTGGAGTAAGTAATGGCCTACTTCTTAGGCTTAACTCCATATTTTGGCTAGCGGGAGTTTACAAGTTAGCTAAGGCTTAAGGTCTTAACTACTTGATATTAGTCGTCTTTCTGCTTTTTAGTTTGTATACCTAAAAGTATTTTTCTCTGAGCTTGTATCGCGATAAAACTTGTTCTGCGAAATCACAACCGCATGTATATGTTAGAACTTTTTCAGGATTATCAAGGTTGCCAAA
>JAITQT010000265.1 GCA_031288745.1 Deltaproteobacteria bacterium | reverse complement strand
ATCAGAAAAGACGGCGTGGCCGTTTCGAACCAGTAGGGCTCGAGCAATTTGTTGAAAAGCATTTTTATGAGCGAAAAAGGGTTAAGGATTCGTATTTTCCCAGTCCAGGAATATCCATCATAATAGTCAATAATGTCATTTTTTAGATCAACAACACTAGCCGCAGCTGGTATAAAACCTTTAGATTGATTGTATTTAGGCACATCCGGTAGGTATTGGGAGAAATAGGTCTCAAACTCTTCTAGAGTGAAACCACAAGCGGCATTGTAGTCAGGATTAAGAGTTAAATCAGTTAAGTTGTTGAATCCAGAAAAGACGGTGGTTTGGGTAAACTTGGTCACCCCGGTAACGTAAATAAGTTGGGTCATACCACTATCGGCTAGAGTCTTAATAGTCAAATAAAAGTTATGAAGAACCTGGCGATGTATTTCAGCTAGCTCTATATCGTTAATCACGCCTTGAATCGGGGAGTCGTACTCGTCAACTAGTATGGCTACTCTTTCTTTAGTTCTTTCATTGAGAATTAAGACCATCCTTTCAAGTAAACCTCCCGGGGAGAAGCCCTCAAAGGGCGCGAGACCATTTTTTATAGCCTCATTATTTAACTTATTTACAATATCCCGCTCAAGTTTTTCCTCTCCTTTACCAAGACCGGCCATAGACAGCGTTATTACTGGGTAGGGTTTGTAGTGGTAATCGGATTGGTCGAGCCAAAGACCTTTAAAAAGATCGCGATTCCCCTTTAAAAGTTCTCTAAGCGTATCAAGCAGCATTGATTTTCCGAACCGGCGGGGTCGAGAGAGGAAAAAGCAGCCTTCTTTTTTTATAATTGGATAAAGGAACTTGGTTTTATCCACATAAAGGAAATTATTCTTTCTAATTGTGGAAAACGACTGTCCGGCGCTCGGTAATTCTAACATTGATCGAAGCGCAAAAAGTCACCTTTATCAGTCCTTAAAATTGTAACAGGGCCTTATTACTAGTTAATTTTTTAGACTACTTTGCTTTTTATTGGTTTTTGCGCTTCGATCAACATTGATATCAACCCTATTGGACCTGATAAAGATGGCTCTTTTAGGCCATTTCTTTGAATCTTAACTTAATTTTAGGCGAAATGGTAATAGTCGCCTACAGCCTTTAAGCGCGACTATCAGATTGAAAAAAAAGCCTAAGGAGTTAGGAAATCTTCCTCCTCGACTTAAGGCTCGCCTCTTAGTTTAGCTTGTTCATAGCGGTTATGAAAGCTTCTTAAATTACCCTCGCCCAATTAAGCGACTCTTTTATTTATCGTCTAAATCAGGAGAGCCTTTATGGGCTCTCAAAAGGAGGTGAGGGAACCCATAGTTTTTGTTCAAAATTACTTCCTAATAATGTTTATTTCTGATTTTAAAATTTATTTTCACCTAACTTGATAAATAAAAAAATTTGTAATCGTTCAAGAGCAACTGGCGAACTTAAAAGCTGGACCGAGGGTAAAACCATTCCTTTCAAGCTGATTCCTCTCCGAGCTGTGACGGTGGCTCCACAACTAGCTAAGGCAGCCTAGGTAACACAAGGCCCAGTCTGCAAAATTGTTGAGGTAAGTGTCTGGCCGAACAATTAGGTATGAGGGCTTAAAGTTTACGGCCAGTAAGTTGCCAATGGATACAAATTTAGAGCTAAGGACTAAGGACTTTATTGTTTATTTTTTAACCATTTCATGTTAAGATACTTAAAATATTGTAATATTACCGAACCTTACGTTAGTCTCCCCTAGCTTTGACTCGCTCGGAGGGAACTAGAGTTGCTCTTAAGATTACCGAAAAATATTTTTATTATTTTAATCTTTTAATCTTTTAATTTATTAAAACGATATTTATCCATAAATTAAGATTGTATTTTTAACAAGAAAAACTCTCTTTTTTATCCAAACTCTCCCTGGCTCATAAAGCTAGGGGCCTAAGGGTTTATAATTTTAAAGCTTATTAGGAGGTTTAATCTTGCCCCAGAGCACTCGCGCAGTCTTATTTTTTCGTCTACTGTGGCGGCCCCTTTTTAAGCTAACTTTCTTAATCTCGTTGGTTCCCTTAATCATAGGTTGCGACAATTACGGTGCCGGGCTTCAAGACGGCTATTTTACGGCCATCTCCGAGCACTACGACAAAGAGGGCTGGCGCGATTATTTGACTATCTTCGTTAACAACGGGGCTATCACTACAGTCGAATTTAACGCCGTAAACGCGACCGGGTTTTTAAAAAGCTGGGACATGGACTACCTAAGCCAGGCTCAGCTCGAGTCGGGGGTTAACCCCAACCATTACGCCCGCCTCTACGCCAACCAACTTATCGCCCTGCAGGACCCAGAGCAAATTAGGGGCGCAGTCGGCGGGGATAGGGTGCGTCAAATCTTTACGGTCCTAGCCAAAGAGGCTATTAGCCAAAGCACTATGGGTGATTTTAGCCTAGTCTCAGTGTCCATACCTCCCCCCGAAAGCACTCAGGATAGCCAAGAAAAGGATATAGCGGATAAGCAGTAAGATATTTTTTTACTTTCGCCTTTTTACCAGGCGTGAATATAAATCTTAGGGCCATATAAGGATAGTTAATTAAAGCGATGTATCACTTGAAAAAAACTCCGAAAAGCTTGGTCACTAGAGTTTACCTCACCACCCTCATAGTTGTCATGCTACTAACCATGGGGCTAGTCGGGGTGATGATTTATTTTATGAACTCTATGGCTCAAAACATCTTATTGGGAGTAATGCGTCCTTTATCTAGAACGGCCGCCCAAAGTCTAGAAGCCAATCTTCACATCATGGTCGATCGCTTTTACATAATTAAGCGCAACTCCATGCTCCGCAATCCCAACGCTTTACTGAAGACTAAACAAGAGACGCTAGATAAATACGTTAATCCCGCCGAGTTACTTTGGCTTGGCCTTTATGATATAGAGGGCAATCTCATCATAGGTAGCGAAATATGCCCCAAATCTCTAACCAACCGCAATATCATGGAGCAACTGGCCCACTCGGGCCGTCTAATCATAGAAGAAACTGAGTTAGCCAATAGCTCAGACCTAGAAATCGTCATGGGGGTGCCGATTTATACATTCGAACAAGATTTTACAAAAGATAAACCCAGCCAGTTTTTAATCGGCAGCTACCTCTACGATCTTTTAAGCGAGATTGTCAATAACCTTAGTATAGGAAACAATGGGGCGGCCTATATAGTAAGCGAGCAAGGACATATTATCGCTAGCTCCGCCTCCAATCGCCTCTCAGAAAAAACTATTGGGGCTATCTTAGGTAAAGGTAACGTTAAGGCAAAAAAACTAGTTGAACGCCTCTTAAGCGGGGCCATAAATTCCGAAGCCATGATCACTGCTCAGGGGCCAATATTTGTAAGTTACTCCCCCATTCGCGGGACCAAATGGACTTTATGCGTCACTGCGGCCAGGGGCGATTTTATCACTCAAGTGCGCCAAGCTAGCACCACTATGATGGTTATAACGGCGCTAACTATTTTATTTTTCTCTTTTCTTTTTAATCAAATATTCAAAAAAAATATCATTAACCCTCTTAATACCCTAACTCATACCGCCAACAGATTAGCCGAGGGTAACTTCCAGCCCGACTCGGAACATAAGGCCGAACTAGCGGCCTTAAATTGTAGAAACGACGAGATAGGCGACCTTAACCGCTCATTTTCTATCATGAGCCAGACCATTAGAAACGTTATTAGCGACTTAGGAATTCTAACTTTAGAAGCTAGCGCCGGGGCCCTTGACCGCCGGGCCGACCCCAATGCCCACAGGGGAGACTATAACAGCATCATTGGGTCGATAAACTCAACCTTAGACGTTATTTGCGGGCATTTCGACGCGCTACCTACCGGCATCTCCATCTTCGATTCTCTCCACCGGCTTATTTATTTAAATAAGTCTATGGCTGAAATCTTACAAAACCACTCTCTCGCTATTGATAGACCCGATATTCTCTTTGCCGTGGCCGGTTCCGGCGACGGTGCCAAGACTCCCGACGAACTAATTAAGGTGCTTGGCCCGGCGGGACAGATCGGGGAGTCTTATAGCGGAGAGACCCACCTCAGCGGGCCTGACGAGGAGATTAATAACTACACTTTGCAGGTCAAGCGCCTAGGGGGCTTAGTCCGCCCCGACGGTAGCGGCCGAGTCACTTGCTTTGTTCTGATCCTAAACGACGTAAGCGCCCTGACTAGGGCCCTCGACGCAGCCAAATCGGCCAATAAGGCTAAGAGCGAATTTTTAGCCAATATGAGCCACGAAATCCGTACCCCTATGAACGCGGTCATCGGACTAACCCAGTTGCTGCTTCAAACTAAACTAGACGATCAACAAACAGAGTTCGCCGAAAACGCCAATCGCAGCGCCCAGGCCTTGTTGGGCATAATCAACGACATCCTCGACTTTTCCAAAGTCGAAGCTGGTAAAATGAATTTGGAGCATATCCCCTTCTCGCTCTCAAAATCACTCAATGATATCCGGATCATGTTCCAAGAGCAAAGCCGCAAGACTGGCTTAGCCCTGTTGTTTGAGGTGGAGGAAAATTTACCCGACAACCTTATAGGCGATCCCTTGCGCCTTGGACAAATTTTTATCAACATAGTTGGTAACGCTTTTAAATTCACTAAAGTTGGGTCTATCACCGTCATCATCTCTCTTAGGAGCAAAGAGGGTGGTCAATGCGACATCCTTTTTAAGATTAAAGACACCGGCATCGGCATGTCCCCGGCCCAGACGGAAAAATTATTCACCGCCTTCACCCAGGCCGACACTTCCATTACCCGCCAATACGGCGGCACTGGCTTAGGGCTAGCCATCACTAAGCGCCTAGTGCAGATGATGGGCGGTAGAATCACCATAGAAAGCGAACTAGGTTACGGCACCACCTTAATTTTCAACTCCATTTTTGAAATCGATTTAAGCCAGCCTCAAAGCTTCGTCATCTCCCCGGCCGCAGCGGACGAAAAACGCAAAGAGGGTGAGAGAGCGACTCAAAAGCAAGTTATTAAAAGGATCCCTGAGTTTGAGGGCCGCAAGGTGCTTTTGGTCGAAGATAACGAAGTTAACGTCTTAGTGGCTAGATCTCTTATGACCAAATTAGGCCTTGACGTCACCTTGGCCGATAACGGCCAAGCGGCCGTTGAAGTGCTTGATAAAATGTCTAAATCCTCTTTAGGCCCACCTTTCGACATCGTATTAATGGATTTACAGATGCCAATCATGGACGGATTTGAGGCCACTCGACTTATCAGGGAAAACCACAAATACCAAAACCTAATCATCGTAGCCATGACCGCTCACGCCTTTTCCGAAGAAAAGGAGCGGTGCCTGGCCTGCGGCATGAATGGTCACCTTTCTAAGCCCATCGACGTCAACGCCTTAATAGCCACCCTTAAAAATTTCATCACCCCCGACTCTAAAAACGAATCTTCCGCAGCCCTCTCTTAGCTTTTTAAAGACCAATAACCATTCTCAAATTCCATTTTGAGGCTCTCAAGCGTTATCACCTTTCAACCAGACCAGCTCCCATAGGTTTAGCCCATTACTGGACGGCTCTAGGTGGTCGCTTTCATATATTAATATGGCCAAGAAAGAGAAGATCGGGGAACGAAAAACCTAAAATACAAAGCCGTTTACCATTAAAGAGTAATATTTTCTTTAGCCCCCTTTTTCGGGGATTTAGACTTGTTTCGATGGTGGGCATTGTGATCTGGTTTAGCTCCAGGCCTACCTTTTATAGGGTTACCTTTCTCATTGAGGGCGGGAGGTTTTTTATTGGGCTAACGACTGCGGGCAGACGGGATGGAAGAATTTAATGGAGTTTTTTCTTTGATTAACTCCTCAACTTTGTTTTCAAGGCCCTTGTTGCCCCTCTTTAGTCTCCTTAGGCAATGGAGTAAATTTGATCGAAGCGCAAAAACCTCTTAAAAGCAAAATAGTCTAATAAATTGACTAGTAATAAGGACATATTACAAATTTAAGGACTGAATAAAGGGGACTTTTTGCGCTTCGATCAAATTTCAGTTAAGCGTTAAGAAAAGCCTAATGAAGTAAGGGTTATCGCTCTGGCTACAAACAGTTGAACTGTGGTTGCGACTAGATTTTAGGTGATATTTGTAAGAATAGAAGAATTGAGACGCAGCGGCCTCAATGGAGATAAAGGGGCGGGAGACGATAGTTGCTGAATTATAATCGAAACGCAAAAAAAAAAAACAGTTATCAATCCTTAAAATTACAATATAGTCTTATTACTAATTAATTTTATAGACTATTATACTTTTAAGACATTTTTACACTTAGATCGATTATAAATCCCATTTTTCATGACCTATATTTTAATAGCAAAATAAGGCCCTATTAACAGGTTTGAAAGAAGGCGACGAAAAGTTTAGGAATTATAGCTTATCAATTAGAGAATTTTTAAGCCTTTAACCAAATAACAATTTTTCACTCACAATAATAAATTATTACACTGAAAAGCCAAAACCTTTAGTAACATTTAAAACAAAAAATTTATATTTGATCGTAGCGCAAAAAGTCCCCTTTATCAATCTTTAAATTTGTAACATAGCAAAATTACTAGTTAATTTTTTAGACTATTTTGATTTTAATAGGTTTTTGCGCTTCGATCATATTTAAATTACTAGCCAGATAACCGTTCACCAAATCTTTTTTTTCCACGTTGCGGCTGGTAACGACTTTCGAGTTGTAATTAAGTTTTAGCATACCCTTAAGATCATAACAGTAGTTCTTTTGAGGTTTCTACTTAGCTCTCTGCTCCAACCATACATTTTAACTTGGATTAATGTTAAAATTACTAAGCTCCTATAGGGAGCTACATTGTTGCGGTATGGGTCGTCCCTTTCAATAGGCTTGGCACCGCAACGTTCTCTTTTGTGAACGGGCCCTTAAACGTTTAAATTGGTGAACAGACACCTAGCCATCCCTTATTAATCAGGGTAAATTTTAAGTTTTTGACTGGATCGCGGTTTCTCAACCATGATAATAAATTATTATGGTTGAGAAACCACGATATTAATCAAAAATAAAACAAAAAAATTGTATTTAAGATAATAGCCATCCCTTGTTAATCAGGGCAAACGGGCTACGCGAGGTGAAAAAAATCCTATCCTACGCGATGGCCGCGTCCGTTCACAATTTGCCTGCCATAAACTTTAAACCCTCCATACCTAATTGTTGGTAAGACTCTTAACTACAACAATTTCACTTCCTGTAAAAGTAAGGGCATTATATCATGTGTCGAGTTAAAAAAATAGATCTAAATATAGCGCTCATGGATAAGCCGCCAAAGAGCATGATTAAGAGTTTAAGGCTAGCTCTGAAACTCTGTTACAGTTCGAAGGCCTACGCCTACCAGAGGCAGTGGTAAAAAAAGGTCTAGCTAACGGTTACGTTTTTTTCAAACGCAATAGAGACGAAAGCGTCAAATAAAATAAGGAGCTGACATGCGTTTTGAGGTCGATATTGTCTTTGCCGGCTTTCCCGGCCGATTGACTAATGGAGTGTTGGGCTGGGGGAGCGTCGCTCTAGTTAGGGGCGAAGGTCAAATCATGTTAATCGACGCTGGCGGACCGGTAATCAGAAATAAGTTTCAGGAGTTACTAGCTAAACGAGGCCTTTCATTTCAAGACATTGATATAGTGACCCTTTCTCACCTTCATTTTGATCACGCCTATAATATTGACCTTTTTTCTAAGGCGCTATTTGTTCTATCGAAACAAGAATGGGATTATGCTAATAATATTAGCAAAAATAAAAGAGACATCTTTATAGAAGAAAAGGCTATACCTCTTTTAAGAGTTTTTAAAACAGCATTAATAGAAAAAGATAACGAAGAAATCATCCCTGGAATAACCGCTATCCTCACTCCCGGTCACACTCCGGGTTGTATGTCCGTAATTTGCGAGCAAGAACACGATCAAAAATGGCTTTTTGCTGGGGACGCGATTAAAAATAGAGGAGAAATTCTCCGGCAAGACTTCGGCCTGACTCTTAATCTCGAGCAAAGCATAAATAGTCTCGCCAAGATCAAAAAAGTCGCCACTAGAATATTACCCGGGCATGACGGTTGGATAACAGTCGATGGAGACAAGATCGTCGCAGAAGGCGGCAATGACTTTACCATAGTTTTTGAGCAAGGACTTACGGTTAACGGAGGCCTTAAGGAAATAACGATACATTTAGATTAAAAGATTAAAAAAAATTGAGTAACTATTCATGGGGTAAATCTGAATCGAACATATCTTCTAATTTAGCGGTTTTAAATTTTTATTTAACCTAATTTTTGATCGTAGCGCAAAAACCCCTCTCGAAAAAAAATCTCTGAATATGGAGTCGGGAGCATTTTTTTTCTGCCGACTCCAAAAATAAATTATTATTGATTTATATTCG
>JAITQT010000236.1 GCA_031288745.1 Deltaproteobacteria bacterium | reverse complement strand
TCCACTTATTTTGTGGAAATAGTAATCATGCGTAGTGAGGTCAAAACAGCATTGTGCAGAAGATTCAACCTATCGCTGGACAAGTTTATTGGCTAGCTTTGGACAAATAAACCGTCTCTATTTGGACAAATTCATCCAGCATAAACAACATTTAACCGTCTATGTTTGAACAAAGACTTCCAGCACAAACATTAGGTTTACCCTTTTTATTGAGCGTCTTATGAGCTTCTTTCGCTTTCTTAATAGCCGCTTCATATTTACACGAAAGCGCTAGTGTAAGCTTACTTAGTTTAGACCGAAAAAAAAGAAGCCGTAGGCTTCTATTGAGATAGTAATATTTTTTTGACTCCCTTTAATTGACCGTTGTTTATGATAGTGGAGCCAACCAAATTTTGGTAGTTTAACACGATTGTTGGTCTTATTGATTTGAAATTGCTTGGAATCAGCAAACCTAAAGGAATCGTGAATTGACGCAGAGGCCAAGCAACAACAGTTAAAACGGCTGATGCCGGGAGAGGTAAAAACCTTCGGTAATTACTTTTCTATTCGGCTTGCCCCCGACGGCAGTTTCAACTACGATAAGATTGAGCTGGCGTCGCGTTACTGCGGTTTTTTCTGTCTTTTGACCAACACGCCTCTGAGCAGCTTAGAGGTTTTGGCTAAGTACCGGGCTAAAGACGTTATAGAGAAGTCGTTTGACTGAAGTTAAAAATTATATCTCTATGAAGAAGATGCGAACGCACTTTACCAACACAACAGAGGGCAAAATCTTCTGCGCATTCATAGCTCTCATAATCGTTTCCGAGCTTGGAGTCAAGCTTCGTAAGTTTATGAAGAAAAAGGGTATAAAGGAAAATCATAGAATTGAGGAATGAAAACAAGATTCAAACCTGAATCAGTCTTATATCCTAGATTTGATTGAGTTTTACGGCGCTTTAGATAAAAAAATTTGAGACGTTAGACATATCCTAAGTTTCAGCCCCTAGGCCGCCCGGCTATTTTTTAGCTAAGGGCGGCCATTTTTAAAGCCTATTAGTTGCTAATAGGGTTTTCGGCAGCTTGCTTTTTGTTAAATTGGCTTAGGTACTTTAACAGGCCAGTGCCAGCCGGAATAAGCCGACCCATGATGACGTTTTCTTTAAGACCGGCTAGGTAGTCCACTTTACCAGCCACGGCCGCTTCAGTTAAGACCTTGGTCGTCTCTTGGAAGCTGGCGGCGGAGATAAAGCTTTCGGTGGACAAAGAGGCCTTGGTGATACCTTGAAGCAAAGGCTCGGCCGTGGCCGGCTCTTTACCCTCGGCTATGACGGTTGAGTTTATCTCTTCAAACTTTAAGCGATCAACGCTCTCGCCGACCAACAGCTCGGTGTCTCCAGCGTCTTTAACCCTAACTTTACGCAGCATTTGCCTAACGATGACTTCGATGTGCTTATCGTTTATCTTAACGCCCTGGAGGCGGTAGACCTGCTGGACCTCGTCCACCAAATACTTCGCTAGATCCTTAACTCCTCTGATAGAGAGGATGTCGTGGGGGTTGGCGGCACCGTCCATCAAGGCTTCGCCGGCCTTGATAAAATCCCCTTCGTGAACGGTGACGTGCTTTCCTTTGGGAATTAGGTATTCTTTAGGATCGCCCACTTCCGGGGTAACTATGATGCGGCGCTTACCTTTGTTTTGGCGGCCAAAGGAGACGATACCATCGATTTCGCTAATGACGGCTACTTCTTTGGGCTTTCTAACCTCGAAGAGTTCGGCCACGCGAGGTAGACCGCCGGTGATATCCTTAGTTTTAGTGGTCTCTCTTGGTATCTTCGCCAAAGAATCCCCGGCGTTAACCAAGGCCTTATCTTCAACCATGAGGATGGCATTAACCGGAAGTAGATAGATAGCCTCAGTGCCTTTAGAATTACTGAGCAGTTTGCCGCTAGAATCGACAACCTTGATATAAGGTCTTTTTTCAGCTTCCTTTGACTCGGTGACCACCTTAGAGGACTTACCGGTAACGGGGTCAACCTTTTCCAACATGGTCTTACCTTCCTCCAAGTCTCCGAAAACGGCCGTGCCGGTAACTTCGGTCAGGATTGGCCTAGTAAAGGGGTCCCAATCGACAAATTCGCCGTTGTGGAGGATGGCTAGATGGTAATCGCGTCGTAAGCGCTCTAGTTCCTCGGGGGTCTTAAGATCGTATTCAACCACCACCCGATTTCCAGTGACTAGAGTTTCTTGGGCCAGGACCCAAAGCCTACTCAGCTCTTTCACTCTGTCATCTTTTGCCGCACTATCTTTAAATAGGCCCTTTTCGTCTAGATAGTCGTTGGCCTTGGCCCAGCGGCTAAGGCGCTCGGTTAGAAATTTTAGAGTCTCAAGTTGGTAAGATAAGTCAGTTTTATTATCGCTCTTGTCGCATTCTTTTATCAGGCTATGAAGTTCTTTAACGTACGGGGCCAGTTGGTCGATAGAAATCTCTTCCGCTTTAAGTTCCGGGAGGGCCTGGGGCTTATTTTCAATAGGCTCAAGTTTTACGTGAGCCCCGTAAATAAGCTCGTGCTTTTCTCTAGCTAGGCCCTTATCGTCACGGATGATAAGTTCGCCCTTGCGGCTCATAACCACCAGCTCGTCGTTGGCCGCTCGCACTAAGCGTACGTCTGGGGAGAACTCGATAGAGCCTTTTATTTCGGTTGATATTACGTGCCTCTCAGCCCTTCTTGAGGCCGTGCCGCCGATGTGGAAGGTCCTCATGGTTAGCTGGGTGCCTGGCTCACCTATAGATTGGGCGGCGATGATGCCAATTGATTCTCCGATTTCAACTAGTTTACCGTGGGCTAGATCGCGCCCGTAACATTTAGCGCAAACTCCCCTCATGGCCCTACAAGTTAAGACCGAGCGGATGAGAACGTGAGTTAGCCCGCTCTTTTCAATAGCCACGCATTCGTCTTCCCCTATCTCTTCGCCGGCGGCGACTAAGACAGTATTATCAATTGGGCTAATAATATCAAAGAGGGCCGTGCGGCCTAAGATCCTTTCCGATAAAGGCTGGATAATTTCTCCGGCCTCCCTTAAGGCTTCAATTTCTATGCCATCTAGAGAGCCGCAGTCCTTTTCCAAGATGATGCTATCTTGGGCCACGTCAACCAAACGCCTGGTTAAATAACCGCTGTTAGCCGTTTTAAGGGCCGTATCGGCTAAGCCCTTGCGAGCCCCGTGGGTGGAGACGAAGTACTGTAAAACCGTAAGGCCCTCGCGGAAGTTAGCCGTAATAGGTTGCTCAATGATTTCGCCCGTGGGCTTAGCCATTAAGCCGCGCATGCCCGCTAACTGCCTCATCTGATCTTTTGAGCCTCTAGCCCCGCTATCGGCCATCATAAAGATAGGGTTAAAGCCTGGCGCGCCTTGCACTTCTTTAGGTAGGCCGTCAAGCTTAGTCACCTGGATTTCGCGCATCATTTCTGCGGCCACTTCATCTGAGGCCCTGGTCCAGATGTCGACCACCTTATTGTACTTTTCGCCCTCCGTAATTAAGCCGTCCTTATATTGATCTTCTACCGCGTCAATCTCGGCCTGGGCAGTACTGATAATCTGGTTTTTATTACCAGGAATTATCATATTAGAAATACAAAGAGAGATCCCGGCTTTAGTAGCGAACTTATAACCAAAGTCCTTGAGCCGGTCGGTTAAGATGACCGTTTCCTTAGTGCCGCAGACCCGGTAACAATAGGCGATGAGGTTTCTAAGTTCGTTTTTTTTCATCACCCTGTTGACCGCCTCAAAGGTGATCTTTTGGGGCATGATCTCAAAAAGTAAAACCCTCCCGCAGGTAGTCTCCTCACGGTTCCCATTGATGCGCACTTTAATCTTAGCCTGAAGGGCGAGGGCCTCAGCGTCGTAGGCCATGCGTACCTCATCAATACCGGAAAATAAACGCCCCTCACCCAAGGCCCCGGGGCGATCTTTGGTCATGTAATAGAGACCTAAAACTATGTCCTGGCTCGGCACGATGACAGGCTCTCCGTTAGCAGGAGATAAGATGTTGTTGGTGCTCATCATTAGCACCCGAGCCTCAATCTGGCTTTCAATAGAAAGAGGAACGTGCACGGCCATTTGATCGCCGTCAAAGTCGGCGTTATAGGCCGCGCAGACCAGCGGGTGGAGTTGGATGGCCTTACCTTCGATTAAAATGGGCTCAAAGGCCTGGATGCCCAAACGGTGAAGGGTCGGGGCCCGGTTTAGGAGAATGGGGTACTCGCGGACCACCTCACTAAGGGTGTCCCAGACCTCGCTAGTCTCTTTTTCCACCAGCTTTTTGGCCGCCTTGATGGTGGAGATGAGGCCCTTTTTCTCTAATTGGTGATAAATAAAGGGCTTAAAAAGTTCCAAGGCCATTTTTTTGGGTAACCCGCATTGATGCAGCCTTAAATCAGGGCCAATAACGATAACCGAGCGTCCGGAGTAATCGACCCTCTTACCGAGTAGGTTTTGCCGAAAACGACCTTGTTTACCTTTAAGCATATCTGAGAGCGACTTAAGGGGGCGCTTGTTAGGGCCGGTAATGGTTTTACCGCGCCGGCCATTATCAAATAAGACGTCCACCGCCTCTTGGAGCATGCGCTTTTCGTTTTTGATGATGATTTCTGGGGCCCCAAGCTCCATGAGCCTTTTGAGGCGGTTATTGCGGTTTATGACCCTACGGTAGAGATCATTTAGATCAGAAGTAGCGAAGCGACCGCCCTCTAAGGGGACTAAGGGCCGCAAATCCGGGGGCAGCACCGGGATAACGTCCATTATCATCCAGGAGGGATCGTTTCCGCTATCGCGGAAGGCTTCGACTACCCTAAGCCTTTTAACCAGCTTTTTGCGCTTAGCCTCAGAACTAGTGGTTTCTAGTTCCCTGCGTAGGGTCGAAGAGAGGATATGGCTATCAATGGAGCGAATCATCCTTTGCACAGCCTCGGCCCCGATGCCGGCCTCAAAGCCATCTGAGCCGTGCTCATCCATGGCCGCCCTATAGGCCTCTTCGGTAATGACTTGGCCTGGGTTATAACCAGAGCCCTTAGGCTCAATGACCAGATAGGCCTCAAAGTAAAGGACCTTTTCCATATCTTTGAGGGTGATATCTAGGTAATTACCTATCTTTGAGGGTAAGCTCTTAAGAAACCAGATGTGAGCCACCGGGGAGGCCAGTTCAATATGACCCATGCGCTCGCGCCGCACTTTGGCTTGGATGACCTCGACCCCACATTTTTCGCAGATAACCCCGCGGTGTTTCATGCGTTTGTATTTACCGCAGTTGCACTCATAGTCCTTGGTCGGGCCAAAGATTTTCGCGCAGAATAGCCCGTCGCGCTCAGGCTTGAAAGTGCGGTAGTTAATGGTTTCTGGTTTTTTTACTTCGCCCTTGCTCCACTGCCTAATCTTTTCGGGGCTAGCTAAGGCTATGCGCACCCGATTAAAACTAAGCGGATCTTTGGGCTTAGTAAAATAGCTCATTATATCTTCCATGCTCTCTCCTTATAGAGCTTCCAAAGGTGGAAAACTCTTCATCAAAGGTAGAGAGGGGCGAAGGGCTTGAAGTGATTTAAGCTCTTTTAGGTCGCGCCCCTAGGCTACTTTTGTGGTCATTAAGATGGTCATTTATATTTTTAAGGTTAATGTTAAGAGCTAAAATATTTTAGATCTTAAATTTTTTATCTTTTTAACTATTTAGCGGTATAACACTAAATTAATACAAAAATAAAAGCTAGACCAACACTTCCGAGGGGGCCGGTTCGTCCGTAGCCGGGGCTAGGTCGGCCACCGGGGCGGCTTCAATGGCTTCTTCGGTTACTGTGTTTTCAACCCCGTCTTCTTTAAGGTCCACGTCTAGACCTAGAGATTGAAGTTCCTTAACTAAGACGTTAAAGCTCTCTGGAAGCCCGGCTTCTAGAACATTATCACCTTTAACGATTTTTTCGTACATGCGGGTGCGGCCGGTTACGTCGTCGCTTTTAACGGTTAAAAATTCTTGGAGGCTATAGGCTGCACCGTAAGCTTCCATAGCCCACACTTCCATCTCCCCTAGCCTTTGGCCGCCGAATTGGGCCTTGCCGCCCAAGGGCTGCTGGGTGACTAAAGAGTAGGGTCCGATGGAGCGGGCGTGAATTTTATCGTCAACTAAGTGGTGGAGCTTAAGCATATACATAATGCCCACGGTCACTTCGTTTTCAAACTTTTCGCCAGTCCGGCCATCTCTTAGGATGGTCTGGCCAATTTGGGGGAGGCCCGCTTCTTTTAGGATTTCACGAATTTCCTTTTCGTCAGCACCGTCAAAGACGGGGGTGGCCATATGGAGGCCCCTACGGCTGCGGCTAGCTAGATCGATTAAGTCTTGGTCAGATAAATCTGAGCAAAAGCGCTGGAAGTCTTTTTCGCCCAAGACTTTGATGAGCTTAGACTGGAGTTTTTCGCGGTTAAAGTTATCAATTAAATTAGCGATTTGCTGCCCCAAGGCCCGACTAGCCCAGCCTAGGTGGGTTTCCATGATTTGCCCCACGTTCATGCGGCTAGGGACGCCTAAGGGATTGAGCACTAAATCAACCGGGGCCCCGTCTTCGAAAAAGGGCATGTCTTCTTCAGGTAAGATCCTAGAGACCACGCCTTTATTGCCGTGGCGACCAGCCATCTTATCACCCACGGCCAACTTTCTCTTCATGGCCACGTAGACCTTGACCATTTTGATAACTCCCGGAGGCATCTCGTCGCCCTTTTGGAGTTTCGCCACTTTTTTATCGAAAATGAGCTTTATAATCTCTACTTGCTCTTGGAATTTACTAACAATAGAATCAATTTCTGAGGCAATGGCCCCGCTCTTATCTTCGGCTAAATGGACCTTAGCCCAAACCGAGGGTGGCAGATTTTCAACGTCGTCAGAGCTAACCACGTCTTTCTTTTTAAGGGCCACCGAGTTTTTAGTCCCGTCGCCCACGTTGGAGTTGAGGGTGCGGTCTACTAAAAGAGTGGCTAAGCGGGCCTGGGTGTTTTTGGTGATGATGTGGATTTCATCGTCTTGATCTTTATTTAGCCGATTAATCTCATCTTGCTCTATCTGATAGCTTCTAGAATCTTTTTCAGTACCTTTACGGTAAAAGACCCTAGCGTCTATTACTGTGCCCTCAACGCCCGGGGGCACTCTCAAAGAGGTGTCTTTGACGTCGGAGGCCTTTTCGCCAAAGATGGCTCTCAATAGCTTTTCCTCTGGCGAAAGCTGAGTCTCCCCTTTGGGGGTGATGCGGCCAACTAAGATATTTCCGGTCTTAACGTAGGCCCCTATGCGCACTATGCCGCTTTCATCGAGGTTAGCTAGAGATTCTTCACCTAGGTTGGGAATGTCGCGAGTTATCTCCTCGGGCCCTAGCTTAGTGTCCCTAGCTACGGTATCATAGACTTCGATGTGCACGGAAGTAAAGATATCTTCTTTAACTAAGCGCTCGGAAACTAAAATAGAATCTTCAAAGTTATAACCACCCCAGCTCATAAAGGCCACCATGACGTTGCGGCCTAAGGCCAATTCGCCTAGTTCGGTAGCTGGGCCGTCAGCAATGACCTGACCCTTTTTAACTAAATCGCCGGGTTTAACAATGGGCCTTTGGTTAAAGCAGGTGCTTTGATTGGAGCGTTGGAATTTATTTAGCTTATAGATTTTAATCCACTGCCCTTCTTCGCTAGCCTCTTGTCCGGTGTAGCGCATCACGATGCGGGCTGCGTCGGCGTCTTCCACTACCCCGTCGTATTGGGCTACGATAGTCACTCCGCTATCTCTAGCGACCACGTCTTCAATGCCAGTCCCAATTAAGGGCGCGTCGGTACGTAGTAAAGGCACAGCCTGGCGCTGCATGTTAGAGCCCATTAAGGCCCTGTTCGCGTCGTCGTGCTCTAAAAAGGGGACCAAGGAAGAGGCCACCGAGACTAACTGGTTAGGGGAAACGTCCATAAGCTTAACTTCTGAAACCGGGACTTGAACGAACTCTCCGTTTATATGACAAGGGACGTTTTGCTGGGTCAACTTTCCTTGAGCGTCTAACTCAACGTTAGCCTGGGCCACTGGAAGGTCGGCTTCTTCGAGGGCGGTAAGGTATTCCACGCTACTTGAGGCCACGCCGTTTTCAACCTTGCGGTAGGGCGTTTCGATAAAGCCGTATTCATTAACCCTAGCAAAGGTAGATAAAGAAACAATCAGCCCGATGTTGGGACCTTCCGGAGTCTCTATCGGGCAGATGCGCCCGTAGTGGGTGGGGTGAACGTCGCGCACTTCAAACCCAGCCCTATCTCGGGTAAGACCACCTGGTCCTAAGGCGCTTAAGCGGCGCTTATGGGTGATTTCAGAAAGAGGGTTATTTTGATCCATAAACTGACTAAGTTGACTAGTGCCAAAAAATTCTTTTACCACGGCTGACACTGGCTTTGAGTTTATTAGATCGTGGGGCATCATCGTCTCTATTTCTTGAAGAGACATGCGCTCCTTAATGGCCCTTTCCATGCGCACTAGACCCACGCGGTACTGGTTTTCCAGTAATTCGCCCACGGCCCGCACTCTACGGTTACCTAGGTGGTCAATATCATCAACCGCCCCGTCGGTGTCTTTAAGGCGAATAAGCTCTTTTACTGCGGCTAAGATATCAATATTGCGCAAGGTATTAAGCTCTTTTGGGGCGGCCTGGTTTTCATCGTTGTTAAAAAGCCTTAAATTAAGCTTTAATCGGCCCACGGGGGAGAGATCGTAGTGCTCAGGGTTAAAAAAGAGGTTCTCGAAAAAGTTTTTGGCCACTTCAGGGGTCGGGGGGGTGCTGGGCCTATTTTTGCGGTAGAGGTCAATGACCGCATCTTGCTGGGTCTCTAACCTATCTAAAATTATAGTGTCGCGAAAGGAGGAACTGTAGTTGATTTTATCAATAAAGAGGAGAGGGAGCTCTTCAATGCCGTTATCGACTAACATTTGATATGATTCTTTGGTTAATTCCTCGTTAAGGCCTAACAAGACTTCGCCTGTTTCGCGGTTATAAACGTCTTCGGCGGCGAAA
Source organism: Deltaproteobacteria bacterium (assembly GCA_031288745.1). Lineage (GTDB taxonomy): Bacteria > Desulfobacterota > Desulfarculia > Adiutricales > Adiutricaceae > JAITQT01. Next base: position 1,451 of record JAITQT010000236.1, on the reverse strand, counting down.
CGGCCGTAAAACTCATCAATGCTCGAGGTGATTTCAGTTAGCCCGTAACTAACTAGTTTTTGCACGGCCGTCTTAGTAAATTTTTTGCCGCGCCTAACAATAGGCCGGCCACTTTCGGGGTCGAGGATATCTTCATAGGCCTTGTGACCTAAAAGAAGATGGGGGGAGATCTTTCTGGAGACGAGGTTATCTTCTTTAAATTTAACTATTTCCCTTTGATAGAAATAGTTAAGTAGATCTTGGGAGCTATAGCCAAGGGCCTTAAGTAGGATAGTCACTGGAAACTTACGGCGGCGATCGATGCGGGCGTAAATAATGTCTTTGGGATCAAGCTCTAAATCTAGCCAAGAGCCGCGCATAGGGATGATTCTAGCCGAATAGAGGATTTTGCCGCTAGAGTGGGTTTTACCACGATCGTGGTCGAAAAATATGCCAGGGCTGCGGTGGAGCTGAGAGACTATAACTCTTTCTGAGCCGTTAATAATAAAAGTGCCTTGCTCAGTCATTAAAGGCAAAGTGCCAAAGTAGATTTCTTGCTGTTTAATGTCGCGAATAGTCTTTTGGCCAGTTTCGGTCTTTTGATCAAAGATCTCTAAGGCCACAGTGATCTTTAGCGGAGCCTCGAAGGTCATGCCTTTTGACATGCACTCATCGACGTCGTATTTAACTTCGTCAAAGGAGTAAGATAAAAACTTTAAGACGGCGGTAGATGAAAAGTCCTCGATGGGGAAGACCGATTTAAAGACGGCTTGCAAACCAAAGTCGCCTCTTTCCTCCGGGGGGGTGTCCTTTTGAAGGAACCTATCGTAGGAATAGCGCTGCATCTCGATGAGATTGGGCATGCGGGTGACCAGTTCGGTTTTGCCAAAATTTTTACGGATACGTAATAAAGGCTCGCCTTGAGACATTGATCCTCCTCAATTTTATCCGGCTCAATTTTATCCGGCGGTTGTATTCCGGCTCGAGACTCCCCTTCGATATATTTGAAATCGTTTGGCTGTAAGGCCTTTGGGGAGTCGAATTTAGCCCGAAAGCTTAAAAGCAAAAAATTTGACATTATCCCCTCCCTCAAGGAAGGGATTGAAACTGTACCTGAAGCACAAAGGTCTTCAAGTTTCTATAGGTGGGTGGTGGCTTCGTTGGCAGGCTTATGGGCCATCTCTTCCAAAATATTGAGAGAGATCTATTAGGCTATTAAAATATTTGAAGCGCCTACTAAATCGGCGGTATGGTCGTAACCATCAGCTAGCCTCTAATTTGAGTAGGGTTGACGATTACCTTAATGGCCTTATCTCCGCCCCTGAAGACGGAGTTTTACGGCGCTTCCTATAAATAGTCGCCACTAAAAAAGTCGCAAAAAATTTTTAAAAATTTAAAGGAACCCGCCGCGGCAGACTTTAAAATTTTTTCAAAATCAGCCGTCTTTATAAATTATTAAATTTTAGCATATT
>JAITQT010000057.1 GCA_031288745.1 Deltaproteobacteria bacterium | reverse complement strand
CTGCTCCAACCATATATTTTAACTTGGATTAATGTTAAAATTACTAAGCTCCTATAGGGGGCTACATTGTTGCGGTATGTGTCGTCCCTTTCAATAGGCTTGGCACCGCAACGTTCTCTCTTGTGAACAGCCCCTTAAACGTTCACATTGGTGAACGAACACAATCGTATAATAGAGCCTAAACCCTTCGAGCTAGCCCCGCGCCAGGCTCGAGTTTTTAGGCTTTGGCTTTAAGTCGGCTAAGGAGGTCTTGGCTCTTAAGTTACGAACCTCATATTTTTTTTGTTATTACTTTACTCGACGCTCCATAGCCCTAAGTTGAAACGCTAAATCGTCGCTATCATAGTTTGCGTAAGTTAAGGAAAAGAGGCCGGGCCAGGTGAAAAGGCTAACCCTAAGCCTAAAAATAATTCTCAGCTTTTCGGCCGTCGTTATTGCCGCCATCGTCACCATAATCATGATTTTGGCCGCAGCTAATAACCATATGGCCCGGCGCGATAAGATGTGGCCTTTGGGCTGGAATTTCGGCTTTCAGGCCGCTAGGCAAAGCTATTTTAGCCAAAAGTTATCGCCTTCTTCGCCAAAAGCGTTTAAAGATGGTGCTCTAATAACTAACCTAAAACTTGACCCCAGACTTGATGACCCCATAAATCAATCCCAAGAGGCCTTAGATAAACTCTCCTCATTAGCTCTAGAATTTGAGCTCTCCTCCCATGAACTTGATAAGCTGCGCTCAGCCTTTAGGGCCTCGATTTTAGCCATTGCTTTGAGCGAAGAGCCTATTGAAGTTAAAAGAGAGCTAAGTAATATCTTAAATCAAGCCTTGGCTCTCGCCGAGCCAGGAGATTTTGATTATAATAAATTTACTATCTTTCGTGAAAATTTATCTCAATTTATAGTTAATCATAGTCCTTTAAAGTCTTCTCTAGCCGCCCTCAATCAACTAGACCAATCGGCCCAAAGCTTAGCCCAAAGCCTAGCGAGTTTAGATGAGCTTATAGTTAGAAGCCAAAAGCTTTCCGAGCCCTTGTCTTTAGGGCCGCCGAGCGATCTAAATTCAGCTGATTTTTTTAGCCCTTCAAAATTGGGCCAACTTATATTTTTATTTTTTTTTCTCATTTTTCTGGCGGTCATCTTAATCTTTCTACTTAACCGCTCAGTCATAAACCCACTGTCGAGAGTCATGGCCTGGCTCAACCAAAGCGCCGAAGACGTGGCCAACACCGCTCAATCGCTCTCCAGCTCCTCTCGCTCTTTAGCCCATGGGGCCTCGGATAACACTAAGGCCGTCTTAGACGCAATTTCTAGTTTAGAAGTTCTCCTAGGAGCCTCTCGGCGCAACGCCGGTCACGCCGTCGAGGCCAAAGAATTAATAGATAAGGCCAAGGGCTACGTAGACGATGCTAACTCCTCGATGACTGAAATCTCTTTAGCCATGGAGGAGATTAAAAATTCAGGCCAAGCTAGTAGCCAAATCATTAAAAGCGTGGAGGAGATCTCTTTTCAAACTAAGATCTTATCTCTAAACGCAGCCGTGGAAGCGGCCAGAGCCGGGGAAGCCGGGGTAGGCTTTGCGGTGGTGGCCGATGAGGTTAGAAATTTAGCCAATAGTTCAGCTGAAGCGGCCAAAAACACCGCTTCCATGCTTGATTCGAGCATCAAGCGGATTAACGACGGAGCCCTTTTAGTAAATAAAGCCGTTCAAAGCTTCGTTTGTTTAGTAGACGCTTCCGTGCGAGCGGCCTCTTTAATGAAAGTCATCGCTGAAGATAGCCAAAACCAAAGTCGTGACATTCAAGACGTCCACCAGGCCATCGCCATGGTCGATAAGGTCACTCAAGAAAACGCAGCCGAGGCTGCGGAGACGGAAAATATCTCTAACGAATTAAATCGCCAAGCTAAATTCTTAAATTCGACCATAAGTCATCTATCTAGCGTCGTGACCGGCGGGGCAGAGAGCCAGTGGCCCGCCAAGGCCGATATAGCCGAGCGCTCAATAATAAAAAAGGAAGAGATAGAAACAAAGGACCAACACGCTCATAGTCAAGCCGAGGCCCCCAAAGCACCTATTAAATCGGCCTTTGGTCGGGCTAGCCAAAAAAAATTGGAACAAGCCTTGCCCATGGATGACGATTTTTAATCTTTTTTTTAATAATTTCTACCTACTTAAGCAGACTTTATACTTTAGCCTTTTAAGACTTGGGCGCTATTCCCGGATACCGAGACATTTTCCTTTTTAACTTAAATATTTGCAAAATAATCAAATATGAGTTATAATTTAATTCAGATTTTAAAAAGGCACCGCCTCCCTAGAGGCTAAAACCTTTTAAAAATCTCCTGGTTATCTTTATTTTACATTCAACTTGGTCCCACTTTGTCCCGATTTTTTCACCACGGAGCAGTTCCAGTTGCCTACTCGTAGCCAAACGCGGTTTAAACCTCGCGGGCGCCTTAAATTTTGGCGCGCTCGAGTCGTGGTTTATTTCTTGTTTTTTTTCCTCCTTTCTCCCTCTACCCTTATGGCCCAAAACGAGCCTATGGAGCAAGAGCAAAGCGGAACTACGACTGATCTGGCTGCCGATATTACTTTAACTAAAAACGTTGAGATTTACTCCTTTGAGGATTTAACCTTCACTATAGATACCTATTCCGTACGACAAGGGGATAATATAGCCTCCATTCTTAAAGATCATGGCTTAATACCCTCTAAGCCCGATCAACAGCGCGAGGCCCAGCTGATGAGACTAGTCAGCGAGCTTAATCCGGCCATAGCTAACCTAAATCAAATCTCAGCTGGTCAAACTATATTTTTACCCTCGGCTAAAGGCCTTGAGCCACCCCAAGAGAGCCAAAAATTAGAGACCGAAGTCGATTTAGAAAACGTCGCCACCTACGAAATAGGTCAGCCTAAACAGCGCCCTACCAAAGTGACCGTTAAACGCCAAGTCCAACCAGAACCGGAGCTAGCCGAAGGAGAGTATAAGATATTTCCTCAAGGCATAGAGCCTGCGGCTAACCAAACCGGTGCTAGGCCAGTGACGGCTAAAGGTTCTGCCAAAGCTCAGAGTAAGGTAGAAGACCCCAAGCCTGATAACCCGAAAGCCTCTTCTGGCCTTAATAGTTCGCCAAGTACATCTTTAGATTCAACCTCGGAACCAGTTGAAATTCGAAAAACCACTCCAAAATCTACGCCCAGCGTCCTCAATCAAGGGCCACTGGAAACCAACCATGCAGGGGTAACCTACCGCACGGTTAAGGTACGCAAAGGCGATACTTTGGAAAGACTTCTTAGGCGCGAGGGATTGGATAAAAATCTAATTTATCCACATTTAATAAAACTAACCGTTCAATTAAACGACCTAAAAAGCCCTAACGTCATTTCCACCGGGGCTGAGTTAAAAATTCCAGCCTTAGGTAATTATCTAGCTGATTTCGGCCGCCCAGACTCTTCTCTGGCCTCGGCCGCAAAGACTCGTAATAAGAAAAAATCGGCTAAAGCGGTAGCCACAGAGCTGGCTAAGGATGAAACTAAAGAAAAGACCGTCCAACCTCCGGCCCCCGCTGCCGGGGACAAATACTCAACCCCGGTTAAGAGACTACCTTCGGCCCAGCTACCTACGGCCGACTCCCAAAACGCCAAACTTATGGTCAGCCTTATCTTTAGTCGGCTTGGGGAAAAAATTAATAACAAAGGCCGTCTATTTCTGCCCTTAGACGAGCCGCCTCATTTCGATATCGACACCGCAGCCTTCCCTATCTTAGAGCTGCAGAACGGCCGCAAGATCATTTTAGATCTTAGCTCCCAGCTCCCCGAAGATCTGGTTAAACGCTTTTCAGCCAAGCACCCGGATTACTCTATCTTTCAAAGTCCTAAAAACGAGCCCTTGGAGCAAACTTTATCTAAGCTATTTAACCAATGTGGCTATTACCGAGTCTTCGATAAAACTAAACCCTTTGAAGGCGGCCGAGACGTACGCCTTAAAATAACTAGCGATTGGCTTATCTGGCCCACGGCCGAATCGTGGAACCGAGGTCAGCCCATGGTTATTAACCTATCCCCTAGTATTGACGATGGCACACCGTTGGTCTGGTCTAAATTTTTAGGCGATCATGGCATTAAGGTTATAGATCTCTACCAAGGCCGTTTAGCTGCCCCTAAACCTAAGGCTTTAACCCCGGTCAATAACTTTACCGTCATAGAAGTCGAGCGCAATCCCAGCGCCTTCGCCGCCTCCGTCATTCGTAGTTTTGGTTATTCACCGAGGTTAGGAGTTAAAATAGATACTGTCCGCAACCGAGTGGTCACTGGAGGGGCCAACGCCGAAGATGTGCCAGATGTTTTTTGGGAGACGGAAAAGAACCGCAACATTTTAGAGTACGGAGATTTTTCTACCAAAGAGCTGCGTTTATTGCGCGATAACGGCTTTAACGTTATCTCCAGCCCTAAGGATATTGAATCAGTTTTAAAAAGTATCCTCGTCTCCGAAAATTTGACCGTAACCCCCAATTTAGTATTAAACGGCTCTTCCACTGGCGGCCCCGGCATAGAGCTAACCATAGCTGGTCAGTGTTTTAAATTTAACCAACGTTCCTATCTTTTTACGCCCGTGGCCTTACCCGATAACATGACCTCTCTCGACCCCAACCAAAACGTGGTGGTCCTCCATTTTAAACCCATAGCCGCATCTGCGGCGACTGGATTAGAGGGAGATAAACCGTCGCAGGTCCAGAGACCGGCGGCCAATAATTTTAACGACGATGACCTTCCGCAAACTAATCAAAGCGCCGCTCCGCCGGAGGTTATTCAACCTGATGCCACGCTTTCAGATGTTAAACAAAATGATAATTCAGTCTCAGTTCAAGATCTTAACTAGCGAACGCCTTATCCAGGAGAGCCTTTTTGTCTGGCCCTACGCCCGGTTTTTCCATTTGCGGCGTTTGGCGCCTCTAATTGGTAAAAAAAATGTCCTGGACTTTTTTTCTCACCCCTATTGAAAGTCTTATTAACGACCACCCCTTCGCTCTTTTGAACGCGGGGGGATTGACTTATTTGAAGGCCTCGGTAACTTTCGCCCAAGCAGATGTCGATTCGGAGGGCGGCTCTTTAGCTTTGGAGGAGAAAGAGACAAATAAAACGGCTATAGAAGGCCAAACAACTGATAATAGTCAATATCTCCTCACCATTAATTACCCGCCTAACCTCTCCTCTCTTATTGGAGAGGGCCCTGAAAAGTGGCCCACAGACCCCCGCGAACTTTTCCACAATCATTTCCATTTTAGCGACCGCGACCTTTTAATCGAATGCTTCCTCCAGTGCCTGCGCTTGGGGCGCGACGGCTTTACCCTAAGGCACCTTCTTTGGAATTGTCAACAAGGCCGCTGGCTAAAGGCGTTCACCTCTGCAGTGGTGACTGCGCGAGCAGATAACTCGCTCAGCTTAGAAATTATCTCTCGCTGTAGTGACGAAGCCAGTCAATCATTCGGCACTAGCCCGCCTCCCTTATCAATACGCGAACCGGAGGACCTAAACGTCCCCAATTTTGGGGAGATCGAACACTACCGCCTCATGCTCGACTCCATGCCCATGGCCTGCAGCCTTTGGGATTCCTCTCTTAAGCAAATAGATTGCAACCGCTCCGTCATTCCTATTTTCGGCTTACCTGACAAACAAAGCTATTTTGATTATTTTAATCAGCTCTCTCCCGCCTACCAACCCGACGGCTCGATTTCCGAGCATCTCTTTCCAGCCTATCTAAAGCGAGCCTTTGAGGAAGACCAAATTAGCTTTGAGTGGCTCTTTCAATCTCTCGATGGCGAGCCCATCCAATCTGAGGTTCATTTAGTAAAAGTAGCTAGCCCCGAAGGGGAACTGGTGCTTTGCTATTATAGAGATTTAAGAAAACTTAAGGCCGCCGAAGCCCAAATCGAGAGGGAACGGACTCTACTCCAAAAAATCCTCGACAATAGCCCAGTGGCCTTTTTAATCAGCGTCGACGGAGAAGCGCGCTTTTTAACTCCCTTTGCCCGCCGGACCTTAGGTCTGAATATAGGCGAATCGATCCTAAAGATTTACGCCGACGTTGATGAGGGCGAAAGGGTCATGCGCACCTTAGATCGCAAGGGCCGACTGAGCTGGGAAGAATTAGATATTTTAGACTCCCTAGGTAATATTCGCCACATGCTCCTCAACGCTTTTAAAAGCGAATACGAAGGCCGAATAGGTCTGATGTTTTGGTTAATGGACGTCACCGAAATGGCCGAAAAAGAAAGGGCCCTGAGTGAAGCTAGGGAAGCTGCCGAGGCCAGCACGAAGGCCAAGAGCGAATTTTTGGCCAATATGAGCCACGAAATTCGCACCCCCATGAATGCTATCATAGGCTTGAGCCATTTGTGTTTGCAAACCGAACTCGACCAGCAGCAGCAAGAGTACGTCTCGCGCACCCAAACTGCGGCCAAAGCCCTATTAAGAATTATCAACGATATTCTGGATTTTTCCAAAATCGAAGCAGGTAAGCTTGAAATGGAGCAGACCGAGTTCGATCTCGACGAACTTTTAAGCGAAATCATGGAGATGCAATCAATTAGAGCAGCTGAGAAAAATCTAGAATTTTTTATCGACCCGCCCGAATTCTTACCCAAAAAACTCGTCGGCGATCCCGTTAGGCTCTCTCAAATCCTTAACAACCTTATTAGCAACGCCATAAAATTCACCTCCGAGGGGCAAATAGTCACCCGAATGGAAGTAATTGATGAGATCACTCAAACAGTGACTTTACGCATTACTGTGCAAGATAGCGGCATAGGTTTAACCCCAGAACAAAGAAAAAACCTCTTTACTCCCTTTACTCAAGCCGATAGTTCCACCACCCGTAAGTACGGAGGCACAGGATTGGGGCTAACGATCACCAAACGGCTGGTGGAGATGATGAACGGGCAAATCTGGTGCGAAAGCGTCCCGGGTGAAGGCAGCACCTTTGCCTTTACCGCCCGTTTCGGACTGACCGAATCTTTCATTCCCAAAACGCCAAACCGACCTTTCGAGGGCCGTCAGGCTATGATCATAGACGATAACCCCTCCTCTCTTGAGATTTTAAGTCGTCAATTGATCAATTTAGGCTTTGAAGTCACTAAGATGGCCTCCGGTAAAGACGCCCATTCTAGAATAACCCGCTTAAAATCAAAGGGCGAGCCCATGCCCTCTTTAATCCTAATCGACTACCAGATGCCAGAATTAAATGGCATAGAGGTTTTTAAACTCATCAACCCATATTTCTCTTCGGCCTTAACCATTTTGATGCTGCCGAGCCTAGCCCCGCAACAACTGCAAAACGAAGCTGCGGGCGAAGGCTTAAAACTTTTCCTCACCAAGCCTTTTTCCCCGAAAACCTTGGAAAACACCATATCCACTAACCTTGATAAAGCCCCGCAAACTCCTAAACCCAAAAAAAAGCCCAAGGCCGACTACTCCGATTTAGTGGCCCACCTCAAGGGGGCCTCGATATTGCTAGTGGAAGATAACGAGGTCAATCAGTTAGTAGCTAGCTCTATTCTCAAAAAGGCCGGCTTTGTAGTCACTATAGCCGGCAACGGCCGAGAGGCAGTTGAAAAGGTTCAGGCCAATGCCTATTCCTTAGTTCTCATGGACATCCAGATGCCCGAGATGGACGGTTTGGAAGCCACAAAACACATAAGAGAGCTACAAGGCTTTAAGGATTTGCCCATAGTGGCCATGACCGCCCACGCCATGAGCGGCGATAAGGAGTTGAGCCTAAAGGCGGGCATGAACGATCACGTAAATAAACCTATCGACATAGAAGAGCTTTTTAAGGCCATTGCTAAATGGGCCCCGGCTCCAAACGAAAATGAGGACGAGAACGACTCCAAGCAGGAGACTCTGGCCACCCCGGTTTCGGCCTAAAAAACCCCTTTTAACCCACTTTTTCTTTTATAAAAAAGGTAACCGTTCACCAAGTCTTTTTTTCCCCACGTTGAGGCTAGTAGCGACTTTCGAGTTGTAATTAAGTTTTAGCATACCCTTACGTTCTTAACATTAGTTCTTTTAACGTTTCTACTTAGCTCTCTGCTCCAACCATATA
>JAITQT010000506.1 GCA_031288745.1 Deltaproteobacteria bacterium | reverse complement strand
AAATTACTAAGCTCCTATAGGGGGCTACATTGCTGCGGTACGTGTCGTCCCTTTCAATAGGCTTGGCCCCGCAGCGTTCTCTCTTGTGAACGGGCCCTTAAACGTTCACATTTGTGAACCGACACAAGTACGGCCGAGATTTAGTCGGAGCTTAAGATTGAGGAGGTCGTTTAGCTCATAGCAAAGGCCTTCGGGGATAATAGACGCTCAGCTTGCTTAGCGAGAATAACCGACCAAGCAGGGTCGCCTAAGGCTTTTAGCGAGGGTTTGACATTATGCGCCGCCAAGGGAGCGACTTTATAGGTTAGGATAAGACGTTAATCCTCAATCGAATAGATGCCTTTAAGCTCACGGTAGCGCCTAGCTGCGTCTAAGCCGTAGCCGACTAAAAAGCCCTCGTCAAGCTCAAAGCCAACGTAATCTAGGTTTAAATCTATCTGGCGGCGAGATTTTTTGTCAAAAGCTACGGCTAGTTTAATGGAAGCCGGTTGGCGGCTTTTTAAGTGATCGACAAACCAAGCCAAAGTTAGGCCACAATCGGCGATGTCTTCGACCACTAGAACATGACGATCTTTTATTTCACGCTCCAAACCTTTAAGCATAACCACCTGGGAAGAAGATGTTTTACTATCGCTATAGCTCGATAACCTCACGAAATCAACTTCGAGAGCCACGCTCATTTCTCTTATCAGATCAGCCATAAAGACAAAGGCCCCATTGAGAACTCCGATCACTAAAAGTAAATCGTCTTTTTTTAGAACTGAATGGTAATCAAAGCTAATAAGAGAGCCTAAAGCGCGTACTCTCTGGGAGATTTCATTTTCGCTTAGTATTAAAGTAGCCTTATCCGGTAAATGCCCGTAGTCCATGACCAGTCCTTTTTTGGAAACAAGAATCGGCGATTTAGTTTTAAGCCTAAATTAGTTTCTTAAAATCGTAACCGTACACCAAGTCTTTTTTCCCCACGTTGCGGCTGGTAGCGACTTTCGAGTTGTAATATAAGTTTTAGCATACCCTTAAGATCTTAACATTTAGTTCTTTTGAGGTTTCTACTTAGCTCTCTGCTCCAACCATATATTTTAATTTTGGTTAATGTTAAAATTACTAAGCTCCTATAGGGGGCTACATTGTTGTGGTATGTGTCGTCCCTTTCAATAGGCTTGGCCCCGCAACGTTCTGTCTTGTGAACGGGCCCATAAAAGTTCACATTGGTGAACGGACACTTAAAATCAAAGGCTTGGTTACAAAGGCCTTCTTTGGCGCTCTATCATTGAGCACAAAGCCTTAAGGTGAGGGTTCATCATTTTTAAAGTGGAGTTGATTTCTTCTAAGGCTTTAGTTCTAACCCAGGCTCGGTATATGAGATAAAAGCCGAAGATAGAAAGCACAAGGCAAATTAGGAGGACTGGGGCTAAAAGATAAATAACTTTACCTGGATCGTAATAGCGCGATATGGCTATTAAGACGCTAGCCACCGATAAGGGGAGCACTAATATGGCTAGGCCCGTGCGCATAATTGATAAGGCGGTCCTTTTTTCGGCTAAAATCAAACAAACTTCGTTTATGAGCATAGATTCGTGGCGGACCATGGCCTCGGTGGGCACGGCGAAAAAATCGCTCGGTTCCCCTTGGCCCTCGGGGTTGGGAGACTGATTGAGGGCCGCTTCCGATAAAAAGCGGTTGGTACTGGAAAAGGGCAAATCATTGTTAAGAGGAAATTTTTTCAAAGTAAAAAGGCCTCAGAGAGTGGATTTTTGGGCTTTAATAACGCTAGAGGGTACTTTGGGCGGAAAGGCCCGAGCTAGCTTTAAGCTAGCCACCCTTTCGAGTTCTTGATCTAATAAATTAAGAAGGATTTTTACCATTCTAATAGTAGCCTTGATGGTCTCTTTTTTTCGACCTGTTCTTTCGTCGAGATAGAGATCTTTGTTTAAATATAAACCCAAGCTCTTAAGCCTGGGGCTACCATCGAAAGATGGCGGAACAGGTGCCCCGGAAAGTGGCCAGTTAAGCTGGGGCCAGAGCCCAAAGGAGCGAAAGACGGACCCGGCCAAAATGGCTAGGCCCTCGGGAGTGCGCTCTTGGCTAGTTCCCAAAGCTACTTGTGGTCTAGGTCGGCGGCGGTCTTTTTCATGGGCCTGAGGTATGGAAAAAAAAGAGCGCAAAGTAACTAAGAGGGCGAATTTTTCCTGTTCCAAAGCCTCGCGACATTCTTTTTCCAAAGCTTCAAAGTAAGGCTTGACCGTCTTTTCCATAATTAGAGCTTTATCCATTGCCCCCCAATCGTTAATTACCCGGCCAGAGCAATCTTTTGAGAGCACCGTAGGTTCTCTTTGTTGATTTTGTTCTAACTCATTGGCCACCAAGCCTAAAGGGTCGGCTACTAAAGGGGACCATGGGAAAGAGAGTAAAGTTTTGGGTCCTCTTTTAGAGTCTTTTTCAGTAGCCGCAATGGCGATTTCTAATAAATAAGGGTCGGTCAGGAGCCAGTGCTCTCTTCTAAGATCTTCGGAGGTCAGCTGTAAGCGATTTAAAATAGGCCGAGGTATGGCTAAAGAGCCGTAGGGCACGTTAAGGATGATTGTGGCCAAGACCAACTCCTTAAAGGCTAAGAAAAAGGGTCGGCTTATGGTAATAAAACCTTAGACCGACAATTTGACATCCTCCCCATCCTGAAGTAAGGGGATTAAAACTGAGCAGAAGTGGAAGGCCTTCAAGTCTCTTAAGGAGGGTTGTTGCTTCGTTGGAGGGCTTTATGGTTCATGTCCTTCAAAAGCATTGAGCGCGATCTATCCGGCTGTGAAAATATTTAAAGCACCTTACTAAATCGGCATTGTTATTGTAACCACAAGCTAAGCATCTAAATTGAGTTTTGGCTAATCAATTACCATTTTCCTGATGACCACCCTCTGGAAAATTATAGCTTACCAATATTGGTGGAACTTTTATTAACTTTTGGTCATTTTTTTAATTTATAGTTCAAAATAAGTATATATAATCCCTAAACCTAATTTTAGGATAGCCTTGTTAGGGCACACTAGCCTTGCCTAACGCCTGGGTTTTCCAACGTTTTCGACGCAGATTAAGACATGATTTTTTTTCTGAGAGCCTCAACTATAATAATATCGTGGTTTTTGCTGATCTTCATAGAGGCCTTGTTCAAATAATCTTAACGAGCCTCGGCGATTAATTTATATCGAACTAGTTAACGTTTTAACTTTAAATAGTTTTTCTAAAAGTTATCTGAGGTTTTTTCTTTTTTATTATGCTTTTTATGAGTTTCTTCCGCTATCTTTCTTAGCTGCTTCATATTTATGAGAAAGAACTCGTTGATGCCTACGAAGTTTACGCCCTCCTCTAGGATTGCTATTGTAAGAGATTATAGAATTAGCCGTTAGAATCAATAGTCAAAATTAGCCACTTTATAAAAGCAAATACTAACATAGCGGAGGCGCAAGGAGCGAGAGAATCTGAGGCTCCTAAAATGTCTAATTTGATCGAAGCGCAAAAACCTCTTAAAAGCACAATAGTCTAAAAAATTAACTAGTGATAAGACTATGTTACAAATTTAAAGACTGATAAAGGGGGCTTTTTGCGCTTCGATCTAATTTAGTTTAGACTAAAAAATAGAAGCCACCGGCTTCTATTGAGATAGGTAACAATAAATATCTTTTTTGGCTATGGTACCCGTTTACCAGGCTTTTTTTTACTTTATTTAATAAGCGTTGGCTTTCGAGCTGAATTTGAGTTTTTTTTGACCACTTAAGCGCTTAACCATAGCTTTGAAGACTTGTCTCTGAGGTCGATATTGAGGTCTATTTTTAAACCTCGATATATGTTATACTGATGCTACTTCTATAGGAATTGAAATTGTAGAGGTAAGTGTCTTTCTTTTCTATTGGCTAAGCACCTCAACGCTTACAACAAGTAGGTTATGAACTAATACTGGCTATGAGATTAAATATAGCAAAAA
>JAITQT010000231.1 GCA_031288745.1 Deltaproteobacteria bacterium | reverse complement strand
ATTGGTGAACGGACACTTAATATCGCCCGCTAATAAAGCCTTCCCTGCCGGGCCGAAGGCAGCCTAAAAATACCCTAAATAGCTCTCTTCCATCCATTACTCTTTTCCATTAACGATCGGCTCGTAAGAGAGTGAGGCAACAGGTCGGCTGGTTAATAGTTAAAATTTGAGATAGATTCAGACCGCGCTCTCGGGCTAAAATAACTCTATTAACCCCCTGATGGGCCACCACCAAAACGCTAGTGCCCTCTCTTCCAAAGGCGGCTATCCGCTCAAAGGCTGGGATGACCCTTTTTGCTAAATCGGCGAAGCTCTCCCCTTCTGGAGGGGCCACTTCGTCCGGGTTCTTCCCCCTGGCCTCCCAAAAATCAGGGTAGAGGCTTTGCACTACTTTTTTACCCAGCCCTTCCCAAAGCCCTAGAGAAATCTCTTTTAAAGCCGGTTCGACTATAATATTGGGCCAGCTTGGCCCGGCTATTAACTGAGCCGTCTCTAGCGCTCTACTCATAGGACTAGCAAAGATAGCCTCAAACTCTACCCCTTGGAGCCTAAGTCCCAACTCTTGGGCCTGGCCGCGACCATAAGAGCTAAGAGGGTAATCTAAGCTACCGATCATATGCCCTTTAGGGGCCATAGATTGGCCGTGGCGGACTAGGTAAACGCTACTCACCGCTTTTCTCCCCCAAAGCCTAAGATAGCTTCTCCGCTTGCAGCCTTAAAGGCCTCTTGCTCTAATCGGTGGCCACTGGGGCTTAAGATAACTTCTAAGGGCTCGGCCCCTATCCGCTGCCCAAACCACTTCTCTAGGGCTTTGGCCACCCTATACCGTCTTTGGGCACCGTTTCGAAACAAAGGCTCGGGTTTTTCTAGAGCCGCTTTAAAGCGCCGCTCTAAATCAACGATTTCGGCCCCTTTGGCGTATTTATCGGCAAGATGGACGCATAAAGTAGCCTCGACTATAGACGAAGGTAAATTATAATAATCTTGGCCGTCGGGCCTAGGCCTATCGCCCTCTTGGGCCGTAAAATCTATAGCCGACCCCAAAGCTACTGGAAACTCGCTGTGGGCCCCAATTACTAGACCTAAATCTCTCCAGCCCATAGCCTCGGCCCTCTCGCGGCTTTTTAGGTCGTGCCAAGAGCCGTCGCGGACAATATCATGGACTAACCCCCCAAGAAAGGCCAGCTCCGCGTCTTGGGCCCCGAGGGCTAAACTTAGCCTTAAAGAGAGGACAGATACGGTTAACATATGCGCTTTTTTATTTTCTTTTCCACCAATCGCTAGCCAGGTTAAAGCTTGATCTATCGTTGGCCTCTCTGGGCCTTTAAACTCAGATAGTACTTTAAGGGCCTCCTCTAAGTCTTTGGGCTCGTCGATATCGCCTAAGACACTAGGATCGGCGCTATCCATAAACCTTAAAGCCCCGCTTTGATAAAGACGCGGCCATTGTGCCTCAATAAAGAGCTTTCTGGCCTCATTTCCGCCGCTTAAAGAGGCTAAGGCCCCTCGGAGCCCAAAAGACCTTTGATAATTAACGATGGAATCAAATAGGGAGCTACCAATCACCGGAGGGTGTCCGATAAGCCCATTATAGAAGGCTATGGCTGCCAAATGGCTAGGTTCTGGCTCTAGATTAAACCAAAAGGCTAGTAAGGCTAAGAGCGAAGAAGGGCTAACTAACCCCGCGTCGACTGGTAAAACAGCCGCCGCCTCAACCGCCTCCTCTTTAGCTTTCAAAAGCCCTTTCACCACGGATGAAAACATGCCCCGCTCGTAGAGGGGGTTTAAGATTACCTCTGAGCCCAAAGAGAGGGCCTCGGCCCCGACTTCAGCGGCGCGATAGCCCACGACCGTTAAGGGGCGGGCAAAGCCTATTAAGTTTAAAGTCGAGATGGCTTGACGCAATAAGCCTGCGCCCCATGGAGGCCTTAAGGCTTTATGGGCCGGTTGAAACCGGCTAGAAAGACCGGCGGCTAAAATAACCGGCCTTACTTTTAAAGGCTTAAATACGTTAATCATACTCCCAAGGCACCTCTTTCTTTTTTTTTACCATAATTAATTAAAAAGCCTAACTTAACGGTAGGGCCTTTAGCTTAAAGCTTTAGAGAGCTACTAAAAAGAGCTTACCCGTCGCTACCAAACTACCGATAAGGCTTATGGAGTGAAGGTTTAGTCAACCAGCAAAAAACCTAAAAATCCTAAAACTATATTGACGCTTAAAACGCTATATCCGAAATTTGGCCCCAGATATTTATAGAGAGTATTTTATGCAAAAACTCTACCAAAAACTACTTCTTGCCCTCCAAGATGGCCAGGAGGCTTTATTAATCACAGAGATTGGACCTTCAGGCCCGAAAAGGACTCTTAGCCTAGAAGCCAAAGACATTAATTTTTATCAGAAGCAACTAATCCCCAATTGCCTATTAATAGAAAAAAACGGGCTTAAATTTATCGTAGAAAAGTTTACCCCCCGCTCGCGCCTAATAGTCTTTGGCGGAGGCCACGTCTCTTTGGCCTTGGCCCCCTTGGCTCCTTTGCTGGAATATGAACTGCACGTCTACGACGATAGACCCTCCTTTGCCAACCCCGCCCGTTTCCCCATGGCCGCTAAAACCTACTGCGAGCCTTTTGACCAATTAGGAGCCAACATAGTTTTAAGGTCTAGCGATTACGTCGTTATCGTCACCAGAGGGCACAAACACGACGAGGACTGCCTTGAATACGCTCTTTGCGGTGAAGAGCCTTCTTACCTTGGCATGATCGGCTCAAAGCGTAGAATCGCTATTGTCAAAAAGCTTCTCTCCGACAAAGGCCTCTCCTCCGAGCGACTAGAAAAGCTCAAGGCCCCCATTGGCGTAGAAATCGGGGCCGTCACCCCAGCGGAGATAGCGATTTCTATTGCTGCCCAATTGGTCCAAGTGCGCCGCTCAGCTGAAAAAACGCGAGGACTCGGGGATCTAGAAGTCTTTCCAGATATAGATTTGATAAAATATATAGCCTCCCCTCATCAAGAAGGCGCGGCCCTAGTAACGGTGGTGGCCACCTCCGGCTCCACCCCCCGCAAGGCTGGGGCCAAGATGGTGACCATCTTTGACGGCCGAACCGTAGGCAGCATAGGCGGGGGCTGCGCTGAGGCTGAGATTTTAACTGAAGCGCGACAGCTTATTGGCACTGGTGCCCAAAAAATTTCGACTATAGATATGACCGATAAAGCCGAGGAAGACGGCATGGTTTGCGGTGGGCATATGACGGCCCTGATCGAAGATTTAGGCGATTAAATAAAGCCTAACCGTTCACCAAGTCTTTTTTTCCCCACGTTGCGGCTGGTAGCGACTTTCGAGTTGTAATTAAGTTTTAGCATACCCTTAAGTTCTTAACATTAGTTCTTTTAACGTTTCTACTTAG
>JAITQT010000437.1 GCA_031288745.1 Deltaproteobacteria bacterium | reverse complement strand
CTGATTCTTACTCGGGCAACCTTCTCGGTTCGTAAGCCGGGAAGACGCTACATGTCGGGGTTCGCAAGGGAACAATGGCAACAAGTTTAAGTACGGGCTTTGAGAGCCGGTAAGTATTTCGTGCTCTTTTCCGCCTCCAATCATGATAATACTTTCTTATAACCACAATCTTAACTACTAAATATGGGGGTAAACCAGGGTTTCATTGGTCGGGGTGGGCGGTGCCACCAATGAGGAGTTTAAGGCAACACACGTGAACGAAGAAAAGTGTCGAATATTTTTTACACACGTGAGCGGGATACCCAATTTTTATAAAATATAGTAGGTCATTAATGTATGGATTTCGTTAAACTTGCTAAATTTATTTGTTTATCATCTATTCTTCTTATTTTATTTTTTTTTATTTTTAACCCAACATGGGACTCAAATGATGATCTAATGATGTCAATGTTGGCCCATGGCTATGGAATTGCTGCAAAAGGGACACCAAATATAGTTTATTCAAATATTATTTGGGGATATTTTATTAGATTATTGCCTTCAATAAATACAATTTTTGGTTATACTATTGCAACAATATTTACATTATATATTTTTATATTACTTATATTTATTATATTAAGCAAATTACATATTAAAATTTATGAATCTTTAATTATAATTTTATTAGGTTTATCTTATCCTATTATTTTTCCTCAATATACTATAAATGCTGGTATATTTGCTGTAATAGCCCTTTTTTTTCTTTACTTTTATTTAATTGAAGAAAGACTATGTTACCTATTTTTATTTGTATTATTGGCATATTTTAGTTTTTTAATACGCTATTATGAATGTTTTTTTATTCTAATATTATGTTTACCGGTATTAACATTAAAAAAAATATTAAACGATTTATATTTATTAATATCAATTATTTTTTTAATTATATTATTTATATTATCGAGTTATTTTAATAATTTAGCATATAATAAACCAGAATGGGAACAATTTAATTCATGGAATTTAGTGCGTATTAAAATAACTGATTATAATAAAGATATTTTATTGAAAAAAAATACAAAATTACTAAAAGAATATGGATATTCATTAAATGATATCAGTTTAATAAAGAATTGGTTTTTTGTAGATTCTAAAATTACTAATACCTATAAAATTAATAAAATGATATCTGAAATAAGCACTATTAATAATTTAAAAATTTCTTTCTTTACTGGTAAAGAAAGTTTGCGTATTATTTTTAATCGTCACGTTAAATACCAATTTTTAGCTGCATTTTTAATATTTTTACTACATTTCAACTTTAAAATTTTAAAAATATGGCTCTTTTTTATATTAATATGTTTTTTTATCGGTTTTTTAGGACGCCCGTATGTGTTAAGGATTTATATTCCTGTTGTTTTTTTATTATTAATATTACCGTACTTATTTAAAATTAAGGTCAATATAGTAATATTATTTTTAATAAAAAGTATTATATTAGTTTTATTAATTAACCATTTAGGTATAGTTTTATCTGCATCATTAAATAATAGAATTATTATAAATAAAGTTAACTCTGATTTACGCATATTTCCAAAAACAACTGTTGTCACGTGGGGTGCGGCGTTTCCGTTCGAGATGATTTATCCGCTTATAAAACCCTCGAAAGAAGCTTTGAAGTACAGGTTATATGGATTAGGGGTTTTTACCTTTAACCCAAACACAGTGTCTTACGAAGAGCAAAAAGCGGGGACTGGATTAGTTAATAGGCTATTAACTGAAAAAGGAGTTTTAATGGTTGCTAATTCTTCTCACTATGCCATTTTAAAGACATATTGCCTAGAACGATTTAATGGTATATTAGAAGAACTTGATAGCAAAAAAATTGGTTTTGAAACTCTAAGTCGTCAACGGTGTGTAAAAGATGGCCAATCCAATCGTTCAGAAACTTCGGCTAACTAATAACTGTAATATCGTAATCTTTAATTCCCGGTTTGATGAATTGTATTCTGATAATACAAAAATTACTAAATAATTTTCTAAAATTATTCAATTATTAAAAAAAATAGGTATAAAAAATTTAATATTAATCGTAATCAAATACGGTGTTACGTTGAAGCGTCGCAAAAGTATTGTTTATCTTGACACTAAACCTATTGGAGCGTTCCAATCACGAAGTTGAAACCATCGATCGGAGAGCTATGTGCGGAAGCACCGCCAGCAAGGTTCGGAGGGAGGGGACAGAAATGTTCCCTATCCCTATTTGTTTAGCTGTAGCTCTATTTTTCTTATTATTATAGGCGCTAACGCTGAAAAAAACTTTGTTTTCTATTTAGTTGTTGCAACGTCTAATGATGGGCGCTAACTACGATCTTCTCCTCCGATAACTTTTTTATTTTTTTTAGCCGCTAGCTCGCGGGCCATTTTAAGGGTAATTTGTGGCCATCGACCCAACGAAATCCGTGTGTCTTTGCCTTTAGTCCTAGGCCTAGATGCCAGTACTTACTTAACGTTTGGAAAAACTTCGAGATGTAGTCAGTCTAAATCGAAAAGTTTGCCAGCTGTGCTTTCTGTGACCTAAGCTAGCAAGACAGTTAAGCCAACTTAGTCGTCTGTTAATCTCTAACCAAACTGGCTGGCTCGCTAACTAAAATAAGGAGACTTGATGCTTTCTACAGTTTTAACTATGTCTGGTTAATAATATTATTGTGCTTATCAATAGATTGTAAATTAATAATTCCAAGCCCAATTAAACCATTGACAATTTCAAATTAGCCTGCTATTGTATAAATTATTGTCCGTTTAAGAGCAACTGGCGAACTTAAAAGCTGGACCGAAAGTAAAACCGTTCCTTTCAAGCTGATTCCTCCCCGAGCTGAGACTGTGGCTCCTCAACAGGCTAAGGCAGCCTAGGTCACAGAATGCACAGCCTGAAAAATTTCTGCCTCGATTATGCCCCTAAATTTTGCGCTTGCCAAGAAATTATAGCTAATGTTGAGAAAAGAAAAAATAGCTAAAGCCCTTATTCCGTCTAATAAAAAAGGTCCTTAACGAATCATTAAGGACCTTTAAAAAAAGTAATAATGGTGCCGAAGGCCGGAATCGAACCGGCACGGGCGTGGCCCACCACCCCCTCAAGATGGCGTGTCTACCATTTCCACCACTTCGGCATAAAAGTATATAAATTTGATAGTAAAAACTACTCTTGTAGTTTTTTTTACAACAAGATTTGGGCCTTGCTCTCGACAATGTTGAATATGCTTTTTCGGCGTTTTGAGCAGAGGAGATAAGCACCGCTCATATCGCAAGAGAGCATTTAACTTATCGTGACAGAGAGCCGGAACCTTGAAGCGACAATTCCGGTGGGCCTGAAATTATCAACGTAGCAGAATGTTATAAACATAGTTTGGTGACCTATCTGGCCCCTGTAGAAGCTGGTATCCTTAAGGGTTGTGGTAGTTCACATTTATATATGGTGGGCGGTAGAGGATTTGAACCTCCGGCTTCCACCGTGTGAGGATGGCACTCTAACCGCTGAGTTAACCGCCCGTCGAAAAAAAACATATTAACCCAACAAGGTAAAAAAAACAAGTCTTTATATTTTTGTTTTATTTAAATTTTAATAGATATCAATAAAGTTACGTTTATGAATTTAATAGACGGGCAAAGTAAAGATCGCTTTAATTTTATATACCTTTTGGGCCGGTAGGTCAATAACTCGGTCTAGCCCCTTAATAGCTCTTAGTTGGGCCAAAAATGACTCTAATTGTTTGCGACTGTTATGGCAGAAGGTAAACCAAACGTTTATCTCATGGTCGCGTTCGTAGTTGTGCGTGACCTCATCTCTATCGTTAATAAACTTGGTCGTTGGCTCGAAAAGTTCAGCGGGCACTTGAGCGGCGCATAAGGTCGAGCAGAAGCCTAAGGGTTTGGAATTAAAAATCGCCCCCAAGCGCCTAATATAGCCTCGACGCTTTAACGAATTAACTCGTTCTAATAGCTGGGTTTCGGTTAGGGCCAAGTTTTTTTCTTTGGCCAATCTCTCAGCTAAAACCAGCCAGGGACGAGGATGAATAGGAAAATCATCTTGGAGCGCGTTTAAAACTAACTTATCTATAAGGTCTAGGTGTTGGGAAGCTGACAATTTTAGAGTTATCCTTCCTTTGCTGAGCGGTACGGGCACAAAGGGTCGGCACCTAGATGGTCGCCCGCCGCATAGGCTCTAGCTCGGCAGCCGCCGCAGATTTTAAAATATTCGCACTCACGGCAACGTTCTCCGTAGGAGGTCCTGGTTCTTAATTCTTTAAATAGCCCCGAGTGGTAATAGATATCAACTGGATGGTCTTTTAATATGTTTCCAGCAGGGAGAGGTAAATAACCGCAGGCACCTACTTGACCACCGCGCCCAATAAACATAAAACCTTGACCGCCAAGGCAGCCGCGAGAGGAGCGGAGGTTGGGTTTTAGACCTAGCTGGTGGCCGATGCGGTTATATTGAGGGGCGCAGGTAGCCTTAAATTCAAGGGTAGTAGTTTCTTCTCGCAATCTTAATTTAATTAAGGCCTCTTCGTATCGTTCTGGTGGTAGAGCTTGGCTTCCCCAAACTTTGGCCCGGCCGATGGGCACTAAAAGAAACACATGATGGGCTACGGCCCCTAATTTAAGAGCAAGGTCGCTTATGGCTTCGATTTGATCGATGTTTTCAGCGGTTATCGCGCTATTTATCTGAAAAGGGAGGCCAGCTTTTTTAAGTATTAAAGCCCCGTCGACGGTAGCCTTAAAGGAACCAATTTGTCCCCTAAAGGCGTCGTGAGCATCTGCTTCCGGTGCGTCTAGGCTGAGGCTAAGCCTGGCCACGCCGGCTTTTTTTATTTTATTGGCTAAAGACGAGGTTAAAAGAGTGCCGTTAGTGGATAATAGCATCCTTAAGCCTAAGCTTGCGCCTAAGGAGGCGAGTTCTAAGATATCAGGTCTTAAAAGAGGCTCTCCTCCGCTTAAAATGACCATGGGCAAGGGAGAAAATTGGGCTAATTGACGTATAAGGATTAAGGCTTGCTCGCTATTAAGTTCGTCCGGGTCGGGCGTATTTTGAGCTTCGGCTCTACAGTGACGGCAGACTAAATTACAGGCTCCGGTTGTTTCCCAAGCTACCAACCGAGGCGGCTTAAGGTTTTCTTGATAATTCATAGACGACCGGCCGGGCGGTTATCTAGGTTTTTAGATTTTAGGCCAATTTCTTCATCAGTTAGGTAACACGCGGGATCGGGGGCCCAAGGATCGCCTGAAACAAAATAGGCTCTGGCCCTGAGACCTCCGCCGCAAACAGTAAGAAAACGACAATGGCGACAACGACTGGTCAAATGTTGGGTCTTGTTTTTTAGAGCCTGGAGGATATCGTTATTAGGGTCGTGCCAAATCTCAGCGAAGCTTTTGTTTTTAATAGAGCCTAAAATAAGACTGCGCCAGAACTGATCGGGATGGACGTCACCGTTCCAGGAGACGCAGCCGATACCGTGACCCGAACTAGCGCCTCCGTTTAATTTTAAAAGCTCTAAACAATTTTCAGCCGTTTCAATTTTATTTTCTGCAAGAAGTTTTAGGTAAAGATATGGCCCATCGGCTTGGTTATCTACCGTTAAGACCTCGGCTTTAAAGCCGCGATCTAGAAGATCTTTAGTTCTAGCGGCTATCAAATCAACTGCGGCTCTGGTTTGAGAATGGGTAAGAGTTTCTGTGTCAAGCTCTGGGCGTTTATCATTAGTCACAAGGTGATAAAAGCAAACCCTGGGAATATTTTCCTCAATCATAAGATCGAAGAGATCGTTTAGGAATAACCGGTTACTTTGGGTTATAGTAAGTCTTAGGCCCACCTTTAATCCAGCATCCCTAGCGATCCTTACTGCGGCTAAGGCCTCGTTAAAGGCACCTCGGCGGCCGCGGATGCGATCGTGTGGTTCGGCTGGGCCATCTAAACTTACGCCCACGTAAGCTAAGCCCAAATCTCGAAGCCTTAAGGCTTTGTCGCGGGTAAGTAGCAAGCCATTTGTAGACAACACCGCTCTAGTACCGCCCTTAACGGCGAGTTCGATTAGTTCAAATAGGAGAGGATGAAGTAAGGGTTCTCCGCCTGAAAAAAGTATGACCGGAACGCCATATTGAGTAAGGCTATGCACTAGATTATAGGCTTGGCTCTCGTTTAGTTCGTCGTGGCTAGGTTCTTTTGTGGCCGAGCAGTAGCAATGTAGGCAAGATAGATTACAGGCCCTGGTCATGTTCCAAACCACGACCGGCTTTTTGTCTTCTGAAAATTGCAATAAGTGACTCGGAAGTTCCTTGGCCTTGCGATGGTAACGCAAAACGTCAGAAGGCTCTACGGTTGAGCAATAAAGCTTGGAGACGCCAATCATACAAAAATACCCAAAGAAGCCTTTAGTTTAATTTGAGGGCTAGGTTTAGCCGGGGATGTTTTAATAGTTTTTTTCTTTCCATAAGGCTGTCTTAATTGGTGACGATAGGTTTTTTGTTGGTTTCAGTCGATCGTTAAAAGTTTAAGAGGCAGTAGGCCTAAGTGACTGGAACAAAAGAACGTTACGACAATAGTTTATCACAGACTCTTAAGACGCGCTATGTGGGCTAGAGCTTGAAAAAAAAGAGAAAAATTGACGTTGTGTTTGAAAAGGCTTAAAATTACCCAAAAATAATACTATAAATTATAATATATAAATTTTATTAAAATATATTGTCTTCACTTGGTTGGCGGTTTGTGCCATAATACTTTAATTTTGAGTTGCCAAGACCGCTTTCAACGGACCGCAGCCTAAGTTTGAAAGATTAAGGTTAGTTTAATGGCTCCAAAAAAGCGGGAAAATAGCCATCTTGACCTCGGGCGGGATTGTTTGAGCCCAATTGAACTGAGCCAAACGGAAAAAAAACTTATCTATCTTTTAAGTGGAGACGTGGGTCTTTCGCCTAGTCCTTATGCCGAACTCTCTTCAAAACTTGGGCTGAGCGAGGATCAAGTTTTGACTATGCTCGAAAGGTTTCGCGATAAAGGCTTAATTAGAAGGCTAGGTGCGATAGTTGTTCATCAGCGCTCAGGTTTCACTCATAACGCCCTGGTGGCCTGGTTGGTTGAGGATGATGATTTGGATAGGGCCGGAGAGGCAATAGCCGCATTACCTTACGTAAGTCACTGCTATTATCGCTCGCCCGCGCCTGATTGGCCTTATAATCTTTATAGCATGATTCACGCTCGTAACGCCCAGGAACTCTCCAAGCATCTTTCGGAGGCGTCGGTTGAATCTAAGGCTAGTGATTGGCGCATCCTTACGAGCTTAAGAGAGTTAAAAAAATCGTCCATGCGTTATTTTTCACAATCTTGTGAAGATCTTTTTTAGTGATAAGTTTACTTATTTTACAATTTATATAAATAATAAGAAGGAAATATTGTATGCGGTACCCTCCTATTTTAAAAGATTTTCTGGAAATGGTCGAGTTACCCTCTAATTCTTTTTCAGAGAGGCTTTTAGCCGATTATATGAAGCGTAAACTCTCTGAGTTAGGCTGCTTAGTGGAGGAGGACCAGGCTGGGGAAAAAATTGGCGGCGATTGTGGAAATATTATAGCTCGTTGGCCAGGGAGCGCTAAGGCCTCGCCTATCCTTTTTTCAGCCCATTTAGATAGAGTTGATAATCCTGGGTGTATAAAGGCTGTGGTTAAAATGGAAGATGACTTGATTGTCTCCGATGGCACCACTATCTTGGGGGCCGACGACGCCACTGGTTTGGCGGCTATAATCGACGGATTAAGAAGGATTAAACAAGATGGTCTCGTTCACGGAGAGGTGGAAATAGTCTTATCGGTGGCCGAGGAGGTCGGCCTAAAAGGGGCTAAAAACCTTGATTGTAGCCAGCTAAAAAGTAAAATAGGCTACGTGCTTGATAGCGCCGGGCCCATTGGGCACATAGTTAACCGGGCACCGACCCATAAACTACTAGAGGCCGTCTTTAAAGGAATTAGCAGCCACGCCGGCGTAGCCCCTGAAAAAGGTCTTAACGCCATTAAAGTTGCGGCTGCGGCTATAACCCGCATTCGAGAGGGAAGGCTTTCACCTATAACCACCTCTAATTTCGGGGTAATAGAGGGTGGCAAGGCCACTAATATAGTCTGCGATTTGGTGACGTTAAAAGGCGAAGTCCGTAGCCACGATTTAAAGGAGCTAGAATATTATATCGCCGAGGTTAATCAAATTTTTGAGCAAACGGCCTCCGAATTTGCCACCGAGGTTGAGCTTTCTTGGAGCGAGGATTATGCCGGCTTTTACGTTGTCTCCGACGCCCCGGCGATTTTGCTGGTCTCTAAGGTTTTAAAATCTTTGGGCCGGGCTGTGGAGATAAAAACCGGAGGGGGCGGTATGGATGGTAATATTTTTAACCATCGTGGGATTACTTGCGTGGGTTTGGGCTCTGGATGCGATAATTTTCATTCTCCAGCCGAGAGCCAGTCTTTGTCCGATTTGATTTTATGCGGCAGGCTTGTGGCCGGGCTAATAGAAGCTGCAGCTGCGGGACCAGTGATTTAAAATTAAAAACAAGTTTATAAATTTAAACTTGAGCCGGAATTTCCGCAGTTTTTCGCACCAAATGGTGATAACTAGAGAAAAATGAACTACCGCGACCCTAGAGGGAAATCATTTATTATGCGGATGGTTTCAAACTGGAAAATGGACAATAAACTTATCACTGAGCATTCATTTGCTCTAGCAGGCATTGATATTTTTGTGTCCGTTCACAAATGTGAACGTTTAAGGGCCCGTTCACAAGAGTGAACGCTGCGGTGCCAAGCCTATTGGAAGGGACGACACGTACCGCAGCAATGTAGCCCCCTATAGGAGCTTAGTAATTTTAACATTAATCAAAGTTAAAATATATAGTTGGAGCAGAGAGCAAAGTATAAACGTTAAAAGAACTAATGTTAAGAACTTAAGGGTATGCTAAAACTTAATTACAGCTCGAAAGTCGCTACCAGCCGCAACGTGGGGAAAAAAAGACTTGGTGAACGGTTACATATTTTTTAAATTACCTTGGCAGGTATTTATACTTAAAATGGGTAGAAATTGATTTGTTTGGGAAAATAGGTTCTGCGTACGTAACCCAAGACATTGATAGAAATGTGAAGAGGTCAAGAAATTTATGGTCGCTATCAATGATAACAAAGACATTTCGATTAATGAGATTAATGAGATTAATGAAGAGATACGAAAAAAGGGCCTGTTCATCTTGATTGCGTCAGAAAACATAGAAACCCAGGATATTTTGTCATTTGTGTGTTTGTAGTATATAAATATCATGCACAATATGAAATGCAAAGGGTTCAATAAAAAGAATAATTTTCTAGAAAAAAAATAGAGGATAAATAAAAAATATTAAACTTACCTATCCAACCGAATTGTCACTATGATGTGGTGAGAAAAACTACGGTGAGTGTGGTAGATATTTTAAAAGTTTAAATAAATTATAAAATTTTATATGGTGTTTATGGCCGAAATTAGCGTAGTCGTGCCGGTTTATAACGAAGAAAAAACAATCGAGCCTTTTTTGGCCGCTCTTAGACCGGTTTTAGATGGGCTCTCTGATGGTTACGAGATTATATTTGCAGCCGATCCTTCTAAAGATAGGACCGAGGAAATTATCCTAGCTCAAAGAGAAAATGATTCTAGAATAAAGCTTTTGAGTTTCTCTCGGCGCTTTGGTCAACCAGCGGCCACTTGGGCTGGATTGAGCTACTCGTCAGGGAGGGCGGTCGTAGTCATAGATTGCGATTTACAAGATCCTCCCTCACTTATAACCGAAATGTATCGCCTGTGGCGAGAAGAGGGCTATAAAGTGATCATCCCTCAGCGCTTAAGCCGCGAAGGGGAAAATTTTGTCAAAAAGAGCATAGCCTATCTTGGGTATTGGTTTATTAACAAGACTTCCGTGGTTGAGATCCCTCGCAACACTGGTGATTTTCGCTTACTTGATAGAAGAGTGGTCGACGAATTAATGAAACTTAAGGAAAGTCATGGCTTTCTTAGGGGGCTTACTGCTGCGGTTGGTTTTAAGACTAAACTTTTACCTTTCGCTCGTCAGGCTAGACGCAGCGGAGAAGGCAAGTATAACCGTTTAACTGGTAGCATTCTGATAGGCTTTAATGGTATCGTGGCCTTTTCGGGCTCTCTTTTACGCATGACCGGCATCGCCGGGTTTATCATGGCTGCTCTATCCATCCTTGGGGCTGTCGCTTTATTTATCGCTAAATATTTTTCACTTTACGATTTTGCCACCGGCTTAGCGACTTTGGGAGTGTTATTATTATTTCTCTCAGGTTGCCAGTTGATAGGCCTTGGTATACTAGGAGCGTACATTGGACGCATCTACGAAGAGACTAAGCTTAGGCCGAAATTTATAGTCGAAAAGGCCTTGGGTTTTGATAGTAATCCTGGTGAGGTCGATGGGTAAAGTATTCGTAACAGGTGCGGCCGGCTTTATTGGTTCGACTTTAGTCGATCGGCTCCTTAAAGAAGGTTTCGAGGTCATAGGCTACGATAATTTTTCCACAGGCCGGGAATTTTTTTTGACTGAAGCTCTTAAGAACCCAAATTTCAAACTGATTAAAGCTGACATTCTAGATTTAGCTGCCTTAACTTCTTCCATGCGTGGTGCCGAGGTTGTTTGGCATTTTTCGGCCAACGCTGACGTCCGCTTTGGTCTAAATCATCCAAGAAAGGATATAGATCAAAACGTTATCGCCACATCCAACGTTTTGGAGGCTATGCGATATAACGAAGTTCGTGACATCCTCTTTAGTTCTTCAGGCTCTGTCTATGGAGAGGCCACGGTTTTTCCCACTCCTGAAGAGGCCCCTTTTCCCATTCAAACTTCGCTCTACGGAGCATCTAAATTGGCC
The DNA here is from genome assembly GCA_031288745.1 of Deltaproteobacteria bacterium. Taxonomy (GTDB): domain Bacteria; phylum Desulfobacterota; class Desulfarculia; order Adiutricales; family Adiutricaceae; genus JAITQT01. Next base: position 2,528 of record JAITQT010000437.1, on the reverse strand, counting down.
TGCGAAGGCTTAATATCTTCATACTGTCAAGGCTACGGCTTTAGGGGTGTTGTCTTTCGTTTTGTCTCCATGCTGGGAGAGCGTTATACCCATGGGCACGTCTATGATTTTGTCAGTTATTTAATAAATAATCCTGATAGATTATCGGTTCTGGGCAACGGAAGTCAGAGAAAAAGTTATCTTTACGTTGGCGATTGCGTTGAAGCCATGATGAAAGTTCGAGCCAAGATGCCAAATGTTTATGAGGTCTATAATTTGGGGGCCGATGAATATTGCACGGTGGTTGATTCTATTGGCTGGATAACCTCTTTAATGGGCTTAAATCCAAAGCTAGAGTTTTCCGGTGGCGATAGGGGCTGGGTTGGTGATAATCCCTTTATTTTTTTAGATACCCAAAAAATAAGAGCCCTTGGCTGGCACCAGACGCTAACCATCCGCCAAGGAGTGGAGCGCACTGCTAGTTGGTTGTTACATAATCGCTGGCTATTTTAAAAGTTTTCCGCCATGGTTAAAGTTTGATCGAAGCGCAAAAATCTCTTAAAAGCAAAATATTCTAACAAATTAACTAGTAATAAGGATATGTTACAAATTTAAAGACTGATAAAGGGGACTTTTTGCGCTTCGAGCAAGTTTGGCTTATCTTGCGTAAAGTTGTATACCTAGAGAGTAAAATTAAATGAAAATAGGCCTGATAGGTTGCGGTTTAATCGGCCTAAAAAGGGCTGAGGCCTCTCGTACGCTCGGTTTGGAGGTCGTCGCTGCCGCCGATCTTTTTTTGGAAAAGGCGAGTTCGCTTTGTTCTCGTTTCGGGGGGCTAGCCTATACTGATTACCGCGAGGTTTTGTCCTCCGAGGCTCAGATAGTAAACGTGGCCGTCACTCACGACCGTTTGGCCTTTTTGGCTTTGGAGGCCTTAAAGGCTGGAAAACACGTTTTATTAGAAAAGCCTGGGGGTAGGTGCGCTTTGGAGTTGGCACCGGTAGTTAAGGAGGCCTCCGAAAAAAGATTGCTAGTTAAGGCGGGCTATAATCATCGTTTCCATCCGGCTTTGAATAAGGCCAGAGAAATAGTGGATAAAGGGGCTATTGGTCCACTATTATATATTCGCGGTCGCTACGGCCATGGAGGTCGTCTTGGGTATGAAAAAGAATGGCGCATGGATAAAGATATTGTCGGAGGAGGGGAGCTTATAGATCAAGGCTCTCACTTAATAGATCTAGCCCGCTGGTTTTTAGGAGATTTTTCTTCTATTTCGGGAAGCCTTCCCACTTATTATTGGCCAGCTCAGGTAGAAGACAATGCCTTTATGCTCTTAACCGCTAAGAACGGTGCTAATGCCTTTCTTCACGCCAGCTGGACTGAATGGAAAAATTTGTTTTCCTTTGAGATTACCGGGCGCGACGGGAAATTATCAATCGAGGGCTTAGGTGGAAGCTACGGGTTAGAGCAATTGACCTATTATAAAATGCTCGAAGGTTTGGGGCCTCCAGAGACAGTAATCTGGCAATATCCTTTTCCTGATAATTCCTGGACTTTGGAATTGAAAGAACTTGTTGAGGCTATAGAAGAGCGGCGAGAGCCAATTGGTTCTGCAGCTGAAGCCTTGGAAGTTTTAAAAATAATAGATAGCCTCTATTTATGTCATAATAGGGAAAGCTAATGATAATAACTAGATCGCCTTTAAGGATAAGCCTAGGAGGCGGAGGGACGGATCTACCCTCGTTTTATCGCGAAAACGGTGGGGGATTTTTGGTGGCCGCAGCTATTGATAAGTACGTCTATGTAACTGTTTTAAGGCCCTTTACCGAGGGTATATATTTAAAATATTCTCAACTAGAACATGTTGAAACAGTAACCGAAGTTAAACATAGGATCATACGCGAGGCCTTGAGCTTGATGGAGTTTCGCACTCCTCAGATTGAGATAACCGCTTTGGCCGATATTCCTGCTGGTACTGGTTTGGGCTCGTCTGGATCGTTTACAACCGCTCTCCTTAAAGCCCTTTACGCCCACCGTAGGCGTTTGATACTCCCAAACGATCTAGCCGAACTGGCCTGTCACATAGAAATCGAACGCTTAGGCGAACCGATTGGAAAGCAAGATCAATATATAGCCGCCTATGGGGGAGTGACCTGTTTTACCTTTAACCCCGATGATTCGGTTGAGGCTAGGCCTTTAAATTTACCTATCGACGCCCTCTTTGAACTCGAAGAGAGGTTAACCCTCTTTTTTACCGGCTATACCCGCAACGCTGGGGATCTTCTAAAAGATCAGCACGAGCGCTCCAAAAAAAGCGAATCAGATATGTTGGAAAATCTTCGTTACGTTAAAGATTTGGGCTATCGTAGCTGTCAAGCCTTAGAAAAGGGCGATATTTACCAATTCGGTTTACTTATGCACGAGCATTGGGAGAACAAAAAAAAGCGCTCCGACGGTATGTCTAACCCTAAAATAGATAGTTGTTATGAGGCGGCTCGCCAAAACGGGGCCGTGGGCGGAAAACTGGTCGGGGCCGGGGGGGGATATGT
>JAITQT010000289.1 GCA_031288745.1 Deltaproteobacteria bacterium | reverse complement strand
GCTTCTTCAGCTCTATCTTGAGCCAATAGTGCTCGGCCTACCAAAATCGTGGCCTCGGAGGCCTCAGAGCAGCGTGAGCAGCTCTTAATGGATTTTTTGGCCAAACTTTCGGTCCTAATGGCGTCGTCTTTAATCTTAAAGCGTCGCCAAGAAGAAAAGGCTAAATCAGCGGCCATGAACAAGGCTTTAGCTCGGTGTTCTTTTTTTGGTTGGACCTCGGCTGCCTTTTCAAATTGTGTGATTAATTCTAGCCAGCGGCTTCTTTTTTGGTTAGAAACATCTTTTAAAAAGGCCTCTTTGTCGGCCATGGCCTTAACCAATTCTCCGTCGGCTAGCGCTTGATAAGGGAAAGTCAGCCACAAAATCATTGAGATTAGGTTTAGCGCCGAAAATTTTATTAGCCTATTGCTTAGAAGATATTTAGGGCCTGCTCCTATTCTCAAGACAAGGCCTCCCGAGCCCGGTTCTTAAGTTCGACCAAGAGGTTTAAGGCGGCCATTGGGCTCAGCTCCTCGGTGTTTAAATTCGCTATCTCGCTGACTAAGGAGGAGGGTTTATCTTGTTCTATGGCCGCTAAGGTAAATAGGTTATCCCGACTATCAGAGACGCGGACCATAGTCTTAGAGCGGCTCAGATCCTTTAAGACCTCTCTAGCCCTCTTAATGACCTTTGGCGGTAGACCGGCTAGGGAAGCAACGTCAAGCCCATAGCTGCGATTAACCCCGCCTGGTTTTAAGGATCTTAAAAATATAATAGAGTCGCCCCATTTTTTAACCGAGACGTTATAATTGCGAGTTAATGGCTTTAGTTTAGCCAGTTCCACCAACTCGTGATAGTGGGTGGCAAAGAGGGTCGGAACCCCTCGACCGCCTAAGTCGTGGAGGTATTCGGCTACAGACCAGGCAATGGCTAAGCCGTCGAAGGTGGAGGTCCCCCGGCCTATCTCATCTAGGACAACTAAGCTATGGTGAGTGGCCTTGTTTAAGATCTTAGCTGTTTCTATCATTTCTACCATAAAGGTCGATTGGCCTCCAGCTAAGTTATCTGAGGCCCCCACTCGGGTAAAGACTTGATCGCGAATAGAGAGTTTGGCTTCGGCAGCCGGGATAAAGGAGCCCATTTGGTTGAGGATAACTATGAGGGCCGTTTGACGCAAAATAGTGGATTTTCCAGCCATATTGGGCCCGGTGATTATTAAGAGACGCTCGTTATGTGAGAGGTGGACGTCATTTTCGACAAAGGTTTCTCCGCTTGATAAAAATTCTTCAACCACCGGGTGGCGGCCGCCCTTGATGTCGATTAGATCGTCTCGGCTAAGTTGGGCCCTGACCCAGCGCCTTGAAGCAGCGCAGCGGGCCAAAGATAAATAGACATCTGCCTCGGCTATTAAGGCGGCTAGTTCCTTTAGCTCTTGGGCCTTATCAGCGCAGCTTTTTTTGAGCCGATCGATAATTGCTGCTTCTAAGCTATCGGCCTTTTCCTCGGCGGTTAGGATCTTTTCTTCCCAAAGCTTAAGTTCTGAGCTAATAAATCTCTCCCCGCCAACGGTGGTCTGTTTGCGGGTCCAATCCTTGGGGGTCGAGGCCAGATTTGATTTAGAGACTTCAAAATAATAGCCGAATATCTTATTAAAGCCGATTTTAAGATTGTTAATGCCCGAGCGGCGCTTTTCGGTTGTTTCCAGAGCGGCTAATTCTTTTTTTCCACCGGCTTGCAACTCGCGTAGGGTATCTAAAACAGGGCTTAGGCCGCTTTTAAGTATTGATAGGTCTTTAATCGAAACTTGTGGCTCTTCGATTAAAGAGCGCTTTAATCTTTTTAATAATGAAGGGTTCGAGTTTAATTTTTCGCCAATATCTATTAGCCTTGGGCTGACGGCCGTTTCTAAGCTTTGTTTTAATTTAGGCACAGCCTCTAGAGAGGCCCTTAAAGTAAATAGGTCTTTAACCGAGCCGCGACCTAAAGTTAAGCGAGAAAGGGCCTTTTCTAGATCGCCCATGAGCGAAAGAGCCTGGTCTAGATTTTCACCAAGTAGAACGTCGCTGACCAAGTTTTCCACAGCCTGGTGGCGGAGGGTTATTTTTTCTATTGAGGTTAAGGGCCTAGCTAGCCACTCTCTAATTAATCTAGCCCCCATAAGGGTTTTAGTTTTATCAATTAAGCCTAAAAGTGAGCCTTTAAGAGAGCTGTCTCGAGAATTTTTAAATAGTTCAAGGTTTCTTACAGCCGCTTCGTCTAAGAGTAAAAAATCGCGCTCCATTAAAAAGCGAGGCTCGTTTAAGTGACTTAGCGAGGCTCCTGGGTTCAAGCTCCGACAGTACTCTATCAAGGCCCCGCAGGAGATTTCCAAAATAGGTCTATCGACTAAGATGTTAGTTAGGCCGCGAGGGGCGTATACTTCTTCTAACACGGCGGCGGCGCGGTCACGATCAAAGTTTTCCGCCGGGGCCTCGGTTATAGGCACTTCAAATAAGATAGCTAGATTTTTTAATTCTTTCTGGCTATCTTGGCTGATTAGGATTTCCCTTGGCTCTAGCGAGCTAAGTTGCGATTTAACGGCCTCAATTTGGTCGAAAGAGGAGCAAATCAGCTCCCCGGTAGATAAGTCGAGCGCCGCTAGGGCGTAGCTATCGTTTAGGCCATAAAGAGAAACTAGACGCCTGGAATTTTTGGCCGTCGTTCCCTCGTCTCCTAAATAGGTGCCTGGGGTGATCACTCTTTTAACTTCTCTAGCGGCTAGACCCGCCCCGGGCCTGGGGGATGATATTTGATCGCAGACAGCAACCTTATAGCCCATGTCCACCAGGCGGTTAATGTAGCTCTCTCCAGATGAAATAGGTACCCCGCAAAGTGGCACGTTTTGATCGTTTAGTTTCTGGCGGCTAGTTAGGGTTAGGTCCAATAGCGGGGCCGCAGTCTGAGCGTCTTCAAAGAAGAGTTCGTAGAAATCACCCATTTGAAAAAAGAGGATGGCCTCGGGAAATTGCTCTTTGGCCTTGAAGTATTGTTTAAGCGCCGGAGTTAAGGAGCTTTTAGCTAAAGATGCCTTGGAGGTGCCCTTTTCTTTTTCAAACAAAGACTGATTCACTGAAAAAATCCTAGAAGGCGCTGGTAAGTAGCCTCGATATGCTCAGGTATTACTCTCGTTTCGCTTAAAACAGTCATAAAGTTAACGTCACCTAAATAACGAGGGGTTACGTGGAGGTGGAGGTGGTCGGTTATGCCAGCCCCGGCCACGGTCCCTTGATTTATCCCTAGGTTAAAGCCTTGAGCTTTTTGGGCCTTTTCCAGGGCCTCGGTGGCTCTGACGGTTAAGTTCATTAGAGCTAAGCGCTCGCTCTCGGTAGTTAAAGAGAGGCTATTTACGTGTCTGCGGGGGGCGACTAAGAGGTGACCGTTATTATATGGATAAAGATTCATTATAACTATAGTTAGGTCATCGGAGTATAAAACTAGTCTTTCGGCCATAGGCCCCAAGTGATCGGGGGGCAGGCAAAAGACGCATCCCTGTTGCTTAACCTTATCAGTACCTTCTATATAGGCCATGCGCCAAGGAGCCCACAGGGTTTGGGTCATCTTCCCTCTCTTTCTCGCCAGCAGACCATTTGGTTTAACCAAGAGCGCCAAGGCGTCCTTGTATTAGTCTGAAAAGGTGCAATAAGTTTACTGGTAGCCGTCGCACCACTAGAAACTACTGTAATCAAAATTATGGTGAAAGAACAGAAACGATAGATTCTTGCTCGGCCCCGCTCTAAAGGGAATATGGCCTTTTTAGGGGGGTACAGCCTAAGAGGGTGGCGATTTTTATCCCAAACTATAATCATTAGAACAAACTCCTTAGAAAAAACGCCTTGCGAGACTGTTTCGATGATCCTCTAGAAAATATTGATATCCGTCTCGGACTTCACCTGTCGCTTGTCTAAGGCCAAAGCTTCAAGATGGCGGTACTAAGGGAGTCCTAGCACCGTTTATCTTTAACCTAACAACTTGGCTGACTTAACTCCGCTTACCCTGGTTGCCCGAGGGTTTTTACAAGCCTCTCTCTTTAGGGAGGGGTAGTAGACTAAGCCAACTTAGGCGAAAGCTAAACAAAAGGTTTGGCGAAATATAAATTTTATTTTTAGGGAGATAAAAGGCCTTAAATTAGATTAAGATAGGGTAACCGTTCATCAAGTTTTTTTTTCCCCACGTTGCGGCTGGTAGCGACTTTCGAGTTGTAATTAAGTTTGATCGAAGCGCAAAAAGTCCCCTTTATTCAGTCCTTAAATTTGTAATATGTCCTTATTACTAGTCAATTTGTTAGACTATTTTGCTTTTAAGAGGTTTTTGCGCTTCGATCAAGTTTTAGCATACCCTTAAATTCTTAACATTATAATATAAAAATTACGCAGGTATTTTTAAGAAAAAATATGGTTTTATTAGAAAAATTTGGGTAGCCAGCGGCCCCAGGCCGCCTTTTGGGGCAGAGAGAGCTTTGAAGAAATTTTATCTCATTTAAGCTCATATTGGCAAGAGGGATGATTAATATAAAAACATAAAGATTTGTTTACAATAAGCCTTTAGCTTTATAAAATTAACGTAGAGAGTAAGGAGATAAACTTAGCTATGTCGGATGGTCAATAGGTTGATAGACTTAAAAAAAAAACCTAATCTAGCCAGGTGAGCCTTAAATCCTAGCCCAAACGCTTAGAAAAGCCCTTTGGTAACGCCAAAAGGAGTAAGTAGAAATATCTGGCCCCATCTTAGTCCTTTTGTTAATTTACGCCCTTTTCTGTGTAGCGCCTAGGTAGCTAAGACAGACTAAGTTCGCTCGTAACCTTCATTCCCTCAACTCTTCTAATCCCCTTTGGTCTCGCAGCGGTTAAGAGCTACGGTTCCTATAATTTACTCGGCCGCGAGTCCTTTGATAGCTTCTAGGCTATTGTATTTAAAGCCCTTAAAAAAATAGATAATTCGTTTGAGCTTTAAGGTTCTTTGGAGTATACTAATTTAGAATATGGCTTAAAAAAATTAAAAGTCTGTTTTTTCTTTCCCTTAGGCTGCGGCGGCCGGCTAAGCTTTATTGGTTTTTTGGTGGCCCTTATACCCTAGGATCTGGCCTTTTAACGATAGCACATAAAAATTCTATCTTCCCCTTGATTTAACCCCACATAAATTTCAACCTAAACGAACGAATTAATTAACCATATGGTTTATTATTCCTTTAATAATTTTAAATTATATAGTATAATTTAAAAAATATTAAATGGTTTTACCTTTATCATTAATTTATAAGGAGAAAAATTTTCATGATTTGGACTAAAGCCTTAGAGATGGGTATTCCCAAGATAGATGAGCAGCACAAAGAGCTATTTAGGCAAGTAGACATCCTCTTAGATCGTAGCCAAATTAATCGGGTAGAGTCGACTTTGGAGTTTCTTAAAAAATATGTGGTTAAGCATTTTTCAGACGAAGAATATCTCCAAAAGGCCAGTCGCTACCCAAAGAGCGAAGCCCATAAAAAGCTCCACGTTGATTTTATTAAAATTTTTCAAGGTCTTTACGAGCAATATCACAACTCACCCAATAAGCTAACGGTGGTCTTAAACGTCAACTCCACTGTTTTAAATTGGCTCAAAGACCATATCATGGTGCACGATAAAGAGTTCTCCACTTTTTATCTCTCTAGAAAGCCGGCTTAAGTTGATATCTTTAAACCAAGATGGTTTGAAAGTTTATACCAAGCCCGGAAGGGACCTTAAGACTCTTAGCCAAGAATACTTTAGCTCCCCTGCGGCCCCAACTCTTTTAAGCTCTCCGTTACTTAACCAAGATCTTAGCTCTTTAAGCGTTGGCCGCTTAGTTTCTCTTACTGGCCCTCTATTAGCAGCTAGAGATCAAGCCCATAAGCGCTTAATCGCCTTAATAAAAGAGGGCCGAGAGCTACCCTTTGAGCCCTTGGGCCAAGTTATCTACTACGTCGGCCCCACTCCAGCCCCGCCAGGGAGGGTCATTGGGGCTGCTGGTCCAACAACTAGCGGCCGACTCGACAATCTAACCATCCCCCTACTCGATCTCGGGGTTAAGGCCTTAATTGGCAAAGGGGCTCGCTCTAAGGAGGTTAAAAAGGCCTTAGTTAGAAATAAGGCCGTCTACCTAGCCGCTGTGGGCGGGGCCGGGGCCTTTTACGGGCGCTTGGTTAGACGAGTGGAGGTCATAGCCTGGCCCGAGCTTGGTCCCGAAGCCTTAATGAGGTTGTGGGTGGAAAATTTTACGTCCATAGTGGCCGTAGACTTAGAGGGGAGCGATCTCTATGAAACGGGACCGGCCGAGTGGAAGAAAAATAGAGGGTCTAGTATGGGGGAACCAAAAAAAAGCAGTTTTATTTCTAAATCTGGCTACACTCCAAATGGACTCGACGATTGATTGGAGAAATAGCCTGGATGACGATTTAATTAAGACCCGCCAACATAAAAATTAAGTTTCTTGGGGCAAGCTATGAGATTTATATTATAATTAGCTGATAAGTATTAAAATGATAGTGGAACTACGGCGTTCATGGTCCGTATAGGGTAAGTTATGATTGAATTCTAAGACATTTTCAGCTGTGAACAACGGGGCCAAGATGGTATTTCGTCTTTATGAGGTTTTAGGGTTAGACGCCCTATCATAATAAAAATGACGATTTGGAGGCGGACAGGATATACATGATCCTCCAATCCAGATGGCTACGGTTTTTTCCTAACGCTAAACATAATCATTGGTGGTATCTCAAGGTTGATGGGGCCATGATATAGACTAGACTTATAGACGATAATGAGTGCCTATGGCTTGTTAAATTGATGGCTAAAATTTTGGCGGATAAAGAACAGCCACAGGGTCTAGTTTATTTATCTAACCCAAGCCGCAACTTCAAAAAGATCTCTGGCAAGTCGCTTAAAGGCGCAACGGTATGAGGCCGCTCCGGTATTTTCTCGCCAAATACCAAGACGATAGTCTCATGAACACCCCAGGCCGACCTATTATATTTTTGTTGATATTTTTCATAGATCAAGTATAATGCAGATTAAGTAAGATAGGATGCGGTAAAAATTCAAATATTCAATCTAAAATCATGGTGTTCTTGCGAAAATTAGAAATAAGAATAAACGTTCAAATTTAAAAAGCCTAAGCGAAATAATCAGAATTTGATTGAGCGTTAACGTTGCCTTACAAAGGTTTGTTGAAAATGAGGCTTTAGCTTTACAAAATAACCGTGGGAACGAGGAGAGCTTAGCTAAGTGAGTTAACTAAGATGTTATAAGGGAGAAAAAAAGATCCAACCCGGCCGTGTTAATAATTAGATCCCAGCCCAAACGCTCTAAGAAGCTTTAAAAGATTACGATTTATGATTGCTTTAGATTCCATATTTTTAAACAATTTCAATTAGACGAGGTCATTAACCGGATAAAATTACCAAAACCCGGTTGGCTTGGATTTTATAACAGCTGCAAATTTTAAGGATAAAAAAACGTTACTCTCTCAATAGAATCCGGCCCCTACTATTTTTCAATCCAAACTCAATTAGAAGTGTCTGAGCTAATAAAATCTCTCTCTCCCGATACCTCAACATAATGGTAGTATTCCCTCTTAGAGCGGTTATTTAGCCTATTGATTCCTACTTTGAATTCAAAAAGCCCTAATAGGCGCTCGCTGGTGGTTACAAAAATAGTAACCGTTCACCAAGTTTTTTTTCCCCACGTTGCGGCTGGTAGCGACTTTCGAGTTGTAATTAAGTTTTAGCATACCCTTAAGTTCTTAACATTAGTTCTTTTAGCCCTTAAGCCAAAACTTTAGTTAATTTTAGAG
>JAITQT010000085.1 GCA_031288745.1 Deltaproteobacteria bacterium | reverse complement strand
AATACAGTTTAATAAATAGAGGTTTTAAGGAAGTGAAATATCTATGAAACAGGCTATAAAAAACTCTAAAGTATTTGTCCTGTAACAGGCTCGGATAAGCAAATATTTGATTTATCCAGTTTTACACCAGTTGTAGCTTTTTATTTTTTTTTGCCACTATATGGAACTTGCATTTTGCTCTAAATTTTTTTATAATATTAGGAGAAAAAACCAGATTATTATTTAACTGGACCGACTCTTCCACGAGGAGAGTAAAGACTAAAGGCTTAGTTTTAATTTCTAATATTATCGCTCTGCCCGTAATTAGCGTCTTTATAGGCCCGAATTATGGTCTTTAAAAAAATGGCCGATGTTTTTTTTCATTAACCGCCTTTGGGCTCTCTGACCTTAAGGCTAATTTTATCCGTTTTCAAATAGAACCAAAATCAACCCATAAGCGTTTGGGCCATATTGTTTAAGGCGCTCGCTCAATTAAGGTTGGTCGCCTCTCCTTGGTTTAGGGTGGGGTGGAAGTAAACTCCATTATGGATTTAAGACTTGCTTAATCTTATAACCTCGCCTTTGGCCTGGATAGGTCGCACGGCTATAGATACTATTTTTCATTTAGGCCGTTATTTTATCTTGTCGTTTCAAGCCATTATAATGGCCGTGTTCCCGCCTTGGAGGATACGATCGCTTTTCCGTCAGATGGAGTTGGTGGGTGTCGATTCTCTCTTCGTGGTCATTTTGACAGGCCTTTTTACCGGCGGGGTTTTTACTCTCCAGATAATTTACGGCTTTAAACAGTTTTCGGCCGAGAGCATGGTTGGCCCGACTGTGGCCATGGCCATGACTAGAGAGCTGGGCCCGGTCTTAACCGCCTTGATGGTTACCGGTAGAGTCGGCAGCGCCATGGCTGCAGAGTTATCGTCTATGAAGGTCAGCGAGCAATTAGATGCCCTAACGGTTATGGCTGCCGACCCAGTTAAATTTTTACTGACCCCGAGGATAATCTCCGGCATAATCATGCTGCCCATGCTAACCGCTATCGCCAACGCAGTGGGCGTGGTAGGGGGTTTTTTCGTGGCCGTGGGCCGCGGGCTCGACCCGGGCCAGTTCGCTGGCCGCATTCAAGATATGCTAGTGATGTCGGATATATTTAACGGCCTTACGAAATCGGCCTTCTTTGGCTTTATTCTCACTAGCGTCGGTTGCTACATGGGCTATTTTACCAAAGGTGGGGCTGAGGGCGTGGGACGTTCGACTACCTTGGCGGTGGTTATAAGCTATGTTTCTATCTTAGTAAGTGATTTTATGATGACTGCGGTTATGTTTTAGCTTATGGTCGCCCCTTACCCCTCCATTAAGGTCCGCGAACTGGTTAAGAGCTTTGGAGAAGAACAAGTGCTCAAAAAGGTTGATCTCGACCTTTACCCGGATTCTATTAATTTTATTATTGGCCGAAGTGGTGAGGGTAAGAGCGTTTTACTTAAAATAATGTGCGGCCTCTATAGCCCCGATGCCGGCTCGGTCTATTTCGACGACCTAGATATGGTTAAGGCTACTAGCAAGCAAGTAAGGTTTATTAGAAGTAAGTCAGCCTTATTGTTCCAAGACGGGGCCTTGTTTGATTCTATGAGCGTGGGCCAAAACGTGGTCTTCCCTCTATGGTTTCATAAGTTGGCCTCCCCGGCGTTAGCTAAACAAAAAGCCGAGCACTTACTCTCTGAACTTGGTTTGGGCACAAGTTTTGAGGCTCGAGTATCTGATTTGTCATCAGGTGAAAAAAAGAGGGTGGCCTTGGCTAGGGCCTTAATTACTGAGCCTAAGGCCGTATTTTTCGACGAGCCAACCACTGGGTTAGATCCTCTCATCAGCTCTCAGGTAGATGAGCTAATAGTCCACGCTAAGAAAAAAACCGGGGCCACCGTGGTTGTGGTCAGCCACGATATGGCCGCCGCCTTAACTTTGGCTGACTATATAAATCTTCTCTACAACGGCCGCGTCGTTTTTAGCGGGCCACCTCTAAGCTTTAAGGTCTCTAAGGAGCCGGAAATAATAAGGTTTCTAACTTCCAACGCCCGGGCCGCTTAAATTTATGCTTTAGCTCCGCGTTAGGAGAATTGATTTTTAAATAAAATAAGTTACTTTAAATTCTATAAATTTGGATTTAAAAGATGTATAAAACAGCCACTGAAGTAAAAGTAGGTCTCTTCGTTATCATAGCCCTAGGGGTCCTAGTGTGGATGACTTTCCAACTGGGCGGCTTTCATGGATACCAGAGTAAGACTTATAATTTAGACGCAGTCTTCGACCAAGCCTCGGGCCTTAAAGTGGGCGTGGCCGTCCAGGTGGCCGGCATCAACGTGGGAAGGGTGGAAGATATTGAGCTTTATAACGATCAAGCTCGGGTCATTATGTCTATACGTGACGACGTAAGGCTACCCCATGATAGTCGGGCCTTTATTAAGGCCCAAGGCGTCTTAGGCGATAAATATGTCGAACTGGCTCCAGGCGAACAAAGCGGGGCGGCTCTCCACTCTGGCGACACCATTACCCAGACCCAGGTCTACGGCGATATGTCTGAACTTTTATCAAAACTAAGTTCAGTCGCCGATAACCTAAAAAGCTTGACCGACTCAATAACCAGTAATGAAGGAGGGCAAGATTTAAGAGATATTGTTTCTAATGTCAAAGAATTAAGTGGTAATTTAAATGAATTAGTTAAATCTAACGGTCCTGGGCTGACCACGACTATGTCTTCGCTACAAACTACGGCAGCCAATTTAGAGAGGATTACTAATCAGCTTTCATCGGGTAAGGGCACGCTAGGGCAGCTAATTAGCGACGATTCGGTGGTGGTGGAACTTAGGGCTACTTTAGCTGGCATTAGAGAGATAAGCCAAAAGATAGCTAGCGGGCAAGGTACTATTGGCCGCTTAGTTAATGATGATTCGACAATAGATCGCATAGACGAAGTCTTAGATCAGGTTAACGATTATCTAGAAAAGGACGAAACCTTTAAAGTCTCCCTTGACTTTAGGGCTGATTTCATGACTAGGTACAGCTACCTTAAGAGCACGGCCAATATTAAACTTCAAACCTCCCCTGATCGCTGGTATTTATTGGGCGTGACGGGAGACTATTTCGGGCGCCACTCTCGTACCGACTACATTATGGGCGACGTTAGCTGGGGTAGAGAAAATTTTGAGCGTGGCAAACTTAAGTTTAACGCTCAAATAGCTCAGAGATATTACGACTTCGTCATTAGAGGCGGCGTAATCGAGAGCGGAGCTGGTTTAGGCCTAGACTACTACGCTCTTAACGACGACCTTAAGGTGACCTTCGAGGCCTTTAGTGGTGATTTTGACCACAATCCTCATCTAAGGGCTATGGCCACCTACCGCTTCTGGAAGTTCCTCTACCTAGGGGGCGGATACGACGACTTTATTAGCGATAGTGGAAGGGCTTCCCCCTTTGTTAGCTTAGGTCTGTTTGTAACTGACGACGATCTTAAGTATCTCTTGAGCGGGGCGGCCGAAGCCATCAAGTAATTAACCGCTAGAGCCCCTTGGAGACGGTCTGGCCACTGTGGTGGCCCGGACCTCCTTTCTAAAGGCAGGGGCTCTTTTTTTAGACTAACTTAATCTATCTTAGGCCTATTAGCTTAACTTAGCCGCCAATTTAAAATATTAACGCCCGCCTTGGCGTCCCAAAGGGACCAAGTCTTTTTTTTCCGCCCAAGACTTGAAAAAGTCCGTCGTTTGTACTATGGTAAAACTGTTTTAAAAAATTTGCCTAGCACGAATAGTTAGTTTTTTTAAATTAAATCAATAGTTATTTTCGTTTCGCCCCAAAGGCCATTTTTTTGCTCTCTCTAGCCTGGCCGGTCGGGGACTTAAAAGGCTTTGCTTTAAGAGAGAACGATTAGTTTTATGATTAAAAAAAAAGCTAACCACTAGTCCTATTTATTTTTTTTGGATTTACTTAGTTAATTTTTTTTTGAAGAGTGTAATTTTTTATAAATTACTCTTGTTTTTTATTATGGTCTATTATTTTATTAAGTATTTTATAATTATATAAATAAAAGTTCGATATTATGGCTAATCCGGTCACAGAACTGGCCCAAAACGCCCTCAAGGCGGGTCTTAAGCCTAACCCTAGAGTTTTGGCGGTCGATGACGAGATGCTCAATCTTAAGCTCATCCAGGCCATCCTTAAACCCCAGGGTTACGAGGTAGTTTTGGCCAAAAGCGGCGAGGAGTGCTTGGAAAAGGCCAACGAAG
>JAITQT010000013.1 GCA_031288745.1 Deltaproteobacteria bacterium | reverse complement strand
TTGGGGGCTTATAAACGGTTAAGCAATCTGGTCCAACCAATTAGAGTCGTCGAAGCCCAATGGTTTAGACGACGGGGCCCAAACATATTATAAGCCTTAAAAGGCTTAACTCGTCATAGCCAGCCCGAAGGGTAGTAGTGAAGGTTAGTTACAGCTCGCCCGTCGAATGTATGGATGAAAGTAGGTCTCATGCAGGTTTTGTGAACAGTTACATCTTGGAAAAAAATTACTCTGACAATTCATAAATAATATGGCTTGAAACTCTAGAGCCTCTAAAATCGCCAATCCATTTGTAGTAAATGTAACAGTTCACCAAGTCTTTTTTTCCCCACGTTGCAGCTGGTAGCGACTTTCGAGTTGTAATTAACTTTTAGCATACCCTTAAGTTCTTAACATTAGTTATTTTTAACGTTTCTACTTAGCTCTCTGCTCCAACCATTTATTTTAACTTTGATTAATGTTCAAATTACTAAGCTCCTATAGGGGGCTACATTGCTGCGGAATGTGTCGTCCCTTTCAATAGGCTTGGCACCGCAACGTTCTCTCTTGTGAACGGGCCCTTAAACGTTCACATTTGTGAACGGACACTCCAAAATAATAGTCACCGGACCATCGTTAACCAAATTTACGGCCATATTAGCCCCAAAGCGGCCCAAAGAGACCGGCGCACTTTGACCTAAGCGCCAGGCCATATACTCGTAAAGATCTTCAGCCTTTTTAGGTTCAGCTGCCCCAGTAAAACTAGGTCGGCGGCCCTTTCGGCAATCGCCTAGGAGAGTGAACTGGCTAACCAAAAGAATGGCCCCTCCGATCTCGATTAAGGAGTGATTCATTTTGCCGTTTAAATCTGAAAAGATTCTTAGCCCAAGAATCTTTTCAGCCAAGTAATCGGCCGAACTCCTATCGTCTTCTTGGGCCACGCCTAAAAAAACTAATAGCCCCGGTCCTATTTGGGCGATAGTTTTTCCTTCAACCATAACACCGGCCTGGCTAACTCTTTGGATAAGCGCCTTCAAAAAAAACCTCTTAAGCTCAAAAGAACTTTTTAAACTCCCTTTTTAAAAAGGGAGCCAATAATTTAATTTTTAGCAGCCATAAATATTAAATCTTACAAAGTTACCGCCCCCGACCTAGGGTCGGCTTGCCAACCGGCCAAAGTTAAAGCCTGGGCGTCCTTTTCGGAGATAATGGGGTTATTTTTTATAAAGGCCAAATAGCTATCCGTTAACTCTTCGGAGCATAAACTTAAATCATATTGGGGGTCGAAAAGGTCCAAACCCACCTCGCCTTTGGGATTGTACTGGGCAGTGCAATGATACTCTATGGCCGACTCTTCAAGATAAAACGTACCGTGGGCCAACCCAGGAGGCAACCAGATCCAGCGATCGCTTTCGGCCTCAAAGTCGCTTCTAAGTTCGACTAAAATTAGCTTACCAAAACTCTTCGAGCCCTTACGCACGTCTAAAGCCATATCCACGGCCCGGCCGTATAGTAAGCGCACCAGTTTACCCATGGCCGGCTCAAATTGTAAGTGAAGCCCTCTAACGACTCCCTTATGAGATCTACTCTCGTTAGTCTGCTGGACTTTTAGCTCCTTAAGACCCAATTGAGGGGCCAAGGCGTCAAATTCATCCTGACGGAAGACCTCGGTGAAATAACCTCTTTTATCGTGAAAACGGGCGAAGACGATTAAAAAAGCACCGCTTAATGGCAGGGCTTTAAGTTCCAAAATCTTCAATTTATTAATCTCCCCCTAAGGTAAAAACGGCGCAATAAAATAGAGTGTCCGTTGACAAATGTGAACGTTTAAGGGCCCGTTCACAAGAGAGAACGTTGCGGTGCCAAGCCTATTGAAAGGGACGACACATCCCGCAGCAATGTAGCCCCCTATAGGCGCTTAGTAATTTTAACATTAATCAAAGTTAAAATATATGGTTGGATTAGAGAGCTAAGTAGAAACGATAAAAGAACTAATGTTAAGAACTTAAGAGTATACTAAAACTTAATTACAACTCGAAAGTCGCTACCAGCCGCAACGTGGGGAAAAAAAGACTTGGTGAACGGTTACAAAATAGATAAGCGCTCTTTTGGCTTATTTTAGTTTTTACATCCATTTTTTAGCTGATAAGTATTTTTCTAAACTGCTATCGAGCGCTTAAAACAAATTTAGGTCAGTGGCCGGGCTAATACGCTAAGACTAAAAAAAAATATATATACTTTTTAAGCTAAAAAATTCTACGAAAACTCTGGGCTAATGTCAATTATATTGACCGCCTAAGTTATGGAAGAATCTAAGTTATGGGATAATTTAGTTGTGTACAAAACTTAAGGCCTAATATTCTCACAACAAATAGGCCTATAAGTGCCGCCAACTGGAAAGGCCTCTCTTGGTCAAAAAATAACCCCTTGGCCTATAGTGGCAAAACGTGCCTAGTGGTTAAGCCTTAGTCATATAAAATATTTTATATATTATTCATTTAGCCTCAGAAAGCTTTCTTCTTTTTTGGTATAAAAAATGCTATAACCTAATTTAAGGTTTAAGTTTCACCTAAAGGACGGTGGCACCATGGGCTTAACAAAAGTATTAGTCATAGACAAATTCGGACCAGATTTCTCCAAAATAAGCAAAGCTTTAAGACCTTTTGGCTTAGGAGTGCTGTGGACCGAAACCATAGAGGAAGGCTTAGAGCTTCTTAGGGCCGCCAAACCGTCTCTAGTGATAATGGCCGACGACGTCGATAGCCTCTACGATCCGGCTAGAGTGC
>JAITQT010000186.1 GCA_031288745.1 Deltaproteobacteria bacterium | reverse complement strand
GCAATGTAGCCCCCTATAGGAGCTTAGTAATTTTAACATTAATCAAAGTTAAAATATATGGTTGGAGCAGAGAGCTAAGTAGAAACGTTAAAAGAACTAATGTTAAGAACTTAAGGGTGTGCTAAAACTTAATTACAACTCGAAAGTCGCTACCAGCCGCAACGTGGGGAAAAAAAGACTTGGTGAACGGTTACTTTTAGAGTAAACAAACGAAGGCCAAAAAAGATCGAAGCGCAAAAACCTCTTAAAAGCAAAATAGTCTAAAAAATTAACTAGTAATTTGGCTCTGTTACAAATTTAAGGACTGATAAAGGGGACTTTTTGCGCTTCGATCAAAAAAGCCTTAAGAGTCTTAAAAAATAAAAATGGGAAAAAATAGCCCCTCCATTTGGGAAAAAAAAACCTAAATTTTAGATTAGCCCCAGGTTCTTTAAAACCAGCTAGAGCAGATTTAGGCTAAAAACTTAGCAATTTTAGTTAGCCCGCGCCGCAAATCATCGTCAGAAGCGGCGTAGCTAAAGCGCAGGGTTCCGGGCCGGCCAAAAAAGTCACCGGGCACGCAAGCGACTAAACATTGGTTAAGCAAAACTTGTGCCAAATCTTCCGAGTCTTGAATTTTGATCCCCTCTAAGACCCGGCCGAAGTTCTCAGAGACGTCTGGCAATAGATAAAAGGCCCCTTTTGGTTCTAGGCAAGAAAAGCCAGCGGTGTGGTTTAAGATATCAAGGGCCAGTAGCCGCCTTTGTTCAAAGGTGCGACGCATTAGCTCAGCCTCCTCTTGAGGGCCCTCTAAGGCGGCTAGGGCGGCCTTCTGAGCCACGCTACAGGGACTTGAGGTAGTTTGGCTTTGAAACTTACCAGCGGCCTTAGCTAAGCTCTCTGGGCCGGCTAGAAAGCCTATGCGCCAGCCTGTCATGGAATAGGTTTTAGAGACCCCGTGGGCAATGACTACCCTGTCGAATAATTTAGGGGCCGCCATGGCTAGGTTAGAAAAAGAGGTTTTATCGTAGAGGAGTTTTTCATAGATATCGTCGGAGACGACCCAGAGGTCTTCTTTTTCTATAATGACCTCGGCTAGTTTTTCCAAGTGTTCTCTTGAATAGACCATGCCCGTGGGGTTGGCTGGGGAGTTAAGGATAAGGCCTTTAGTTTCTTTCTTAAGGGCTTTTCTTAGGGCTTGGGGGCTTAAAAGGTAGTCGTCTTTTTCTTCAGTTTCCACTATGACCGCTTTAGCCCCGGTTAAGGAGATTAAGTCTGGATAGGTGGTCCAATAAGGGGCGGGGATAAGCACTTCATCGCCTTCTTGAAAGAGGCACTGAAAGATATTGTGGAGGGCGTGCTTACCGCCGTTGGAAACGACTATTTGGTTAGGTAAATAGCTAAGAGAGTTATCGACTTTAAGCTTACGGCAAATAGCCTCCCTTAGCTCCAAAAGCCCTTCGGTCGCCGTATAGCGGGTAAAATCTTCTTCTATGGCCTTAATGGCTGCAAGTTTAACGTTAACCGGGCTTGGGAAATCAGGCTCGCCCACTCCGAGGTTAACTATGTCCGCGCCTTTGGCCCTCATGGCTTTAACCCGGCTATCAAGGGCCAGGGTAGGGGAGGGTCGGAATTGTAAGGCTCGGTGGCTGAGAGAGGGCATGGATGGCCTCGCGAGAGAGGGTGACGGAGGGCACTAGGCCCTTAAACCGCATTAGATAAAGCTAAAAAAGCACTTGAAGTAAATTCGAGAAGGCTTTCGCTTATATTAAAGATAGACGAAGCGTAAATCAAGTGGAATTTTTATAATTTGCCATTGAGACTAAAAAAATTAAATAACATATAGCAATCAAAAACTACCGAGGCTACCCTCGCTCCCTAGGTAAGAAAATAAGGTTAAGTAAAGAGGCTCTCTTTGAGGCGGGTTGCTCTAGATAGGAGATAGATAGGTGCTAGTTAAGCTAGATACCAGAAATTTGGTTACTCTCTTAAGCTCAATATAGGTAGTCAAGTTGAGCTTTAATTGTTTTTAGGAAGCGTCGCTATTAACGAGGGTTTTAACTCTTTAGGCTTATTTCCTCTGCCCTTAGGTCCGCTATAAAAAGGGTCGGGCTTTGAGATACTAGAGCGATTAGCTTAACCCATTTTTGGGGTCATTTAGCTTGATTGAGGTAACGCCGTTAGGCTTAGCTCAACGTTTCAAAGCTCGTTAAAGTCTAGGTTGGGATTTGAACTTGGTTATCTAATTTAAGGCTGAGCCAGTGGCCGCCAGCCGTTTCTAACCTCACAGTGGTCGGGTGGGAGGCTTTTGATTAATAAAAATTCTAACAATTCTGAGAAGACTAGCAGAGACTCAAATTTTATTGTTATCAAATATCCACGGCCAGGTCGAGCTGGCTTTAAGGCGCTCTGAGGAGCTGAGATTGAAGCTTAAGGCCTAATTTTATTCCGATAGATATCTTTCAACCTTTTCGAGGCTAAGGCTTTGAAAGCCACTGGTTTTTTGGGGAGGGCTTTTAGATACTTATCAACCAAAGTTCATAATCGGTAAGCGCCCAGCTATTAACATCTAGACAGAATAATTTAGCAATCTGTTTTATTTAGGTAAGAGGAAAAGAAGGCTCTCCTAAAACCGCATAGCCCAGCCTTAGCGCTCTAAACTCTGCAGCTTTGGAGGGCCAAGGATATTTTGATAGTTCGAATATTGATCACAGCGCAAAAAGTCCCCTATATCAATCCATAAATTTGCAACATAGCCTTATTACTAGTTAATTTTTTAGACTATTTTGCGTGCGCTGTGGAAAGGCGCATTTACCTAGGAAGCTGAAATGCTCCCCCGATAACTCTACTGTTCCGGCCAGTAACAACCCTGGAGGCCATGGAGGTAACATATGGTCTGAGCCCTTGGTATAAAGTCCCGTTTTAGCGTGGCCGTGAGCGATGCGGGTCGAAACGAGTAGTGAATGCTGAGCAGGCCTCGAAATGTTATTCGGAGAAGTCGATCCACCGTGAAATTGGAGAAGGCCGAC
>JAITQT010000438.1 GCA_031288745.1 Deltaproteobacteria bacterium | reverse complement strand
TCACATTTGTGAACGGACACGCCCTTAGCTTATGCGGTGCTTAAACTAAATTGATGGCGCAATTAAACGTTAAAGGGTTAGCCTTTAGCCCACCCCGGCGGCTAAAAGATCGTGGATATGAACAACGCCTAAGGGTTTACCTTGCTCGTCTAAGACAAAGGCGTTAGTGATGCCCTTAGCGCGCATGACGGCCAAGGCCTTGGCCCCCAAAGTTTCGGAGCTGAAAGAGACGGGTTTGGGGGTCATAATCTCCTTACAAAGGCAAGACATTAGCCCCGGGCCCATATGGCGGCGGAGATCGCCGTCGGTGATAATGCCCGTTAGAATCTCGTTTTCAACCACGCCTACACAGCCTAAGCGCTTGGAGGTCATAATTAGTAAGGCTTGATCCATAGTTTGCTCTGGGCTAGTCAAAGGCATCTCGGGGCCTGAGTGCATTAGTTTACCAACAGAAACTAACCTACTACCAAGTTTTCCGCCAGGATGATATTTATGAAAATCTTCTAGGGTAAAACCCTTGGCCGTAAGTAAGCTTAGGGCCAGAGCGTCGCCTAAGGCCAACATCATGGCCGTGGAGGTGGTTGGGGCGCAGCCCAAAGGGCAGGCTTCGGAAATGGTGGGCAAAATTAAGAGGATGTCACAGTTGCGGCCTAATAAACTATCTCTATCTTGAGTGACCCCGACGATGGGGAGGCCTCTAGAAAGGCAGTAACCCAAAAGAACTGATAGCTCGGGGGTCTGGCCGCTATTGGAGAAAGCTAAAAGCAGATCGCGCTCGCTTTCAAGCATCCCTAAATCCCCATGGCCAGCCTCGGCCGGGTGGATAAAAAAAGCCGGGGTACCGGTCGAGGACATGGTCGCGGCCACCTTGCGAGCGATGTGACCGCTTTTGCCCATGCCAGTTACGGCCACCCTACCGGATATTTTAAGGATAGCCTCCACAGCTTGGTTATACGACTGACTGAGGCTTTTGGCCAAAAGCTTAAGGGATTGGGCCTCGCGCATAATTACAGCCGAAGCCTCAGGGATGTGATTGGCGAGCATGTCTTTGTTGATTAGATTAATTTCAGGGGATGAAAAAGAGTGTATCCGTCTTCAAATTCTGGTCGTGAACGATAAGAGACCCAACTAACTTGTTAAGCAGATCGCTGACTGAAAAATATGGCTTCCTATTAGAAGCGATTAAAATATACTCCCAAATAATTAAAAAGTCAATTAATAATTTAATAATTTTAGGCCAAAGCGTCAAAAAGATTTTTTAAAAAGACTAAGTTGTCGAGAACATGGCCTCCTTGCCCTAGTTATCCTAGCCTTCGCTTAATCCAATGGTGTTTAGAATTATTTCCAATACCAGCGCCCAACTCTAGGGTACCCGGTCAGGCTCAAAATCTAAAATAAATTATAATGGCCGCTAAAAAAACCAGCCCCTTAAGAGGACCAGCGGCCTACTTGATAAAAAGTAAATTTGGTGATATTCTTAGTTTAAAATTGGCAATAACTGGCTGGAGCTAGGCGGGGCCTTAGAATTGGAATTAGATGGAAGATGGTAGTATTTTTAATATTATCATAAATTTATGATCTATTAGAAGGGTTTTTAGCCCCTATCTGTCTAGTCGGGAGATCTAAACTCGAAGGACCATTGGCAATAACTTGGGTAACTATTCACCTCATTGAGGTTAGAAACCTTTAAGGCCAACAACATGTACCATTGTCATGAGTAATCAATTGATTTATCCTACTTTATATAGAGCGCTTTTAGCTTCCAAAATACGCTAGAATTTTTTTAGTTTAAACCTCTTGAAGATCTAATAGTTAGATAAGTATGATCTAAACGCTAAAAGTACCAATTATTAGTCCTTAAATTTCTAATATAATTTTATTACTAGTTATTTTTTTAGACTATTAAGCTTTTAAGAAGTTTTTACGTTTCGATAAATAATGGTTTCTTGCTAAACGTTAATAAATTTGGCTTTTCTGCCGCTGGGTTTGATTTTTAGGATATTTTCCGTGTTTATGGCGGCCATAAATTTTCTAAATTTATGGATGGTCCGTTAATTAGGCGGCCCTCAATTATTACAAAACCTTTGGGCTATATTTCTCCCTGATCTTAATGTTTAATTTCTCTGGTATTTATAATTAGCTCATAGACATATAAAAAACCGTCAATTATTAAGCTTTAAAACATGATAATACTCTCTAGAGCCCCGCGCTTTCTAGAGATATAAGATGTTTTTTGGCTAGTTTTTTTCTTCTAGCCTCTAGTTTTTTGGCTGTTTCGCTAGAGACGGCCCTTACTTCCACCGGAACCACGCCTTGGCGCAGCGTCCCTAGGTGTTCGGCTGCGGCCTTGGAGAGATCGATGATTCGGCCTTTTATAAAAGGGCCGCGGTCATTTATTCTCAAATACATGGTTTGATTGGTCTGAAGGTTTTTTACCTCAACCCAGGTTTTGAGCGGCAAGGTCTTATGCGCAGCCGAGAGTTCGTGCATGTTATACACTTCTCCGCTGGCCGTCTTACGCCCGTGGAAAGGCTCGCCATACCAAGAGGCCAAGCCTTTTTCCTGGTATCCTTCGGCTGTTTTTAGTAAGTAATAGCGCTTACCGTTAACTACGTAGGATTTCCCACTTTTCTTTGGTCCCGAGCTTAAAATGCCGCAACCGGAGCCGATTAAAGTTACGATTAAGGCGGCTCCAACCCATAAAAAAGCCGAAGCGGCCCATCCTTTTGGAGCGTTATCAGCATGGTTTATATAATTGCGAGCCTGATTAGACATATGCGTCTCCCGCTTTTCTTCGCTTCGGCCTTAGGCCTAATTTTAGGCGCGGCTCTAGCGGTCTCGGCCCAAGGGGCTGAAGAAAAAAAGGTCACCGTAAACAAAACCAATGGAAGCGCTAAGGCTTCTAAGAGCGAGAAAAATAAGCCGGCCGCCAAAAAAATGAGAGAGGCCAAATCAAAGAGCAAAGAAGCGGTTACACTTCCCTGGCCGCAAAACGTGATCGCTTTAGCCGGGGAAGGGGCAGTGCTAGTAACCGACCCTTATAAAGGGGAAAAGAATCTACAAGAACTTTACTCCCTTAATGCTGATAAGCTCTACGTTCCGGCCTCTATCTTAAAGCTACTGACTGCAGCGGCGGCTTTAGACTTTCTGGGCCCCAAATACCGTTTTCGGACTGATTTCTATCTAGATTCCAACGGGGGGCTTTGGATAAAGGGTCGAGGCGATCCGTTTTTAGTTTCCGAAGAGCTTTGCCATTTGGCCGACGCTTTGGTGGAAAAAGGTCTTAAGCAAGTTAGCGACGTTTACCTAGACGCTTCTTTTTTTCTCAGGGGCTTAATCCTCGACGGAACAACCTTTACTGATAAAGCTTATGATGCTTTCAACGGGGCCTTAGGGGTAAATTTTAATACCGTCACTTACCTTATCGACCGAAGTGGTAAAATTGTTGAATCCGATTCTTGCACCCCGTTAACCGGGATAACCCTAGATTTGGCCGAAAAAAACAGGCCTAAGAAGAAAAAACGAGGCTCTCAAGGTTATAGAATTAATATAAACGATAACCCTAAAACGGCTGAAATCCAGGCCGGGCAAATCATAGCCGCCTTACTTAAAACTAGAGGCGTGGAGATCTCGGGAAGTTTAATCTTAGGTAAAACCGTGCCCCCGGAGGCTAAATTAATCTACTCTCATTTATCAAGTAAGGATTTGGAGGGCCTTTTAGTAGATATTTTAAAAAATTCAAACAATTTTATGACGAATCAGGTCTTTTTAACCTTAGGCGCTGAAAAGTATGACTCTCCCGGTACCTTGGAAAAAAGTCAAAGAGCGGTAAACGACTTTCTAGATAAATATGGTTTAAGCCGTATAACCTTTGTAGAGGGTAGCGGATTATCGCGTCAAAACTTTTTAACCGCTAGGCAAATGTCTCAACTTTTAAAGGTCTTAACCCCGGCTCGGCACTTAGTTAAAAGTAGCGACGACGGCCAAGTCTTATATAAGACCGGTACCATGAGCGACATTCAGACCTTAGCGGGCTGGCTAGTTAATCCTAAAAGGCCCGAGCAACCCTTAAATTTTGTTATTCTCTTAAACGGGGCCTACAAACCCGGTACTAGGGATAAAATTCTAAAGGCCCTTAAAGAGCATTTTTTAAATTCTGACGACCAAGCGGCTAAGGCCACCGGGCGCTCGTAGAAGAAAGGCTTATAGGGAATAGATTTAGCTAGGAACAAAATCCGAGTTAAAATCTACTAAGAGTTCTTTGTGCCCCTTTATTGTGGCCCAAAAAATCTTTAAAGGGCCGAGATTGGCGCAATTAATTTTTATCGCAAGCGCCGTAAAACTTTGTCCATCGGGATGGAGAGAATAAGAGGCCTTGGTCGGCGCTTTAAATATTTTTACGGCCGAGTAGGCTGCTGCTCAATGCCTGTGGGGACTTGGCCCGCAAAGCCAGCTGAGGAAGCATAAACCCTCCGAAAAGAGTTCAAGGACTTCCTCTTCAGGCTCAGTATCTATCCCTTTCCTTTAGGGAGGGGAAGTTGTCAAATAATTGACCAAACTCCCTAATTAAACCGTCAGCCTAAAATTTAGAAGCCACTAAGGCCTCGGGTCCTAAATATATAGGCCGAGTAAGAGCGAGCGGAGTAAAGGAGATTCTATGTCTAAGACTAATCTAGTTGGTGCCTTTGTCTTTTTTGGACCAGAGTTTATAAGTTCTAACCAAGGGAGAGTGGCGGCTAATCAAATTAAGCCCCCGGCCGTAGCGGCTGAGCTTAAGCCCTCATCTATTATGAGCGAACCCCCCTCGGCCGATGAGGCACAAGCTCTGGAAAATAACTCTCCCACTGGGCCAACTATCGATTCGAAGGCCGATTTAACCCCAGCTATTAGAGAAAAGTCCGAGCTTCCGGCTAAGAGGGCTAAAGCCCAAAGCCCGGCTAAAAGGGTTAAGGCCGAAAGTCCAGCCGAAAAAGAGAAAGCGAAGAGCCCGGCTAAGAGGACCAAGGCCGAGAGCCCAGTGGAAAAGGAGGTCCCTAAGAGTCCGGCCAAAAGAGCTAAGGCTGAGAGCCCTAGCGAGAAAGAGGCGGCTAAGTGCCCGGCTAAGAAAGAACAAGCCAAACTTCCGGCTAAGAGGGCCAAGGCCCAACTACCAGCGCCTAGGACTGAGGCACAGTTGCCGGCTAAAAAGGTTAAAGCCGGTTTACCAGCCAAAACTACCAAAGAGTAATTATTAACTAACTATAATTTAATTATAATGATTAACGTAATGTATAATTTAACAAACTAAAATTTTACAAGAATTAAAATTTAAGTTTATTTACTTCTTAAGGCGTCTGTCAGTTAATTTTAAAACTTTACATGAGTTATCCGTTTTAATCAAGGAGCTAGTCGAAGTTGATTTATCTTACTCCGCAAAGGTTAACTATGTCAAGGATTTTTATCTGAACCTTGTAGGTATAATTTTTAAATTAAAATATAATTTATTTTAATTATCATATTTTAACAATATAATTAGTTATAGAACTATAAATTAATAAAATTAAAAGTCAGACCTTTTTTTCACTAGTCAAATTTTTGGATCTTAGGCTCTTTTAATTTTTCCTAACTCTAACCGTTCACCAAGTCATTTTTTTCCCACGTTGCGGCTGGTAGCGACTTTCAAGTTGTAATTAAGTTTTAGCATACTCTTAAGTTCTTAACATTAGTTCTTTTAACGTTTCTACT
>JAITQT010000402.1 GCA_031288745.1 Deltaproteobacteria bacterium | reverse complement strand
ATTGATCGAAGCGCAAAAACCTCTTAAAAGCAAAATAGTCTAAAAAATTAACTAGTAATTTTGCTCTGTTACAAATTTAAGGACTGATAAAGGGGACTTTTTGCGCTTCGATCAACATTAAGTTCTTTTAACGTTTCTACTTAGCTCTCTTCCAACCATATATTTTAACTTTGATTAATGTTAAAATTACTAAGCTCCTATAGGGGGGCTACATTGCTGCGGGATGTGTCGTCCCTTTCAATAGGCTTGGCACCGCAGCGTTCTCTCTTGTGAACGGGCCCTTAAACGTTCACCTTTGTGAACGTACACCCAAGGATTTTTGGTTAAAACATTAAAATTTATTCTTAGTTTACAAAGATCTAGAGCCAAAAAAATCTTTCTATTCTCCTTTTTTGTTGGTGAGCGAGCCATTTGTTTTAAGGGTAAACAGTCGACCAAGTTGGCTTAACCGCCTTGCTAGCCTAGGTCACCGATGGCCTAGTTTTAAAAATTGTTAACCTTACTAGGATTTGCTGTAAAAAGAAATAATACCAAAATGATCCGAAAAAAAACTTTTTAATTGAATATAAAGTTCATGTTCACTTGGTCATCAATGATCGAAGCGCAAAAAGTCACCTTATATGAGTCCTTAAATTTTTAACAGAGCCTTATTACTAGTTAATTTTTTTTTTGACTATTTTGATTTTAAGAGGTTTTTGCGCTTCGATCATCAATTATATATATATACCGATACAATCTGTAACTAGCCTAGTTTCGAAAATTAAATAATAATCCACATTGCACATATGGAGAGAGTCATTATACATTCAAATTAAAAACAAAATTTTTGGAAGGTTAAATTTAAAAAGTTAAATGCAAAAAACCATTCCTTTTTAAACCCCCGCGCTCGTAGCTCAATGGATAGAGCAATAGCCTTCTAAGCTATGGGTTGCAGGTTCGAGTCCTGCCGGGCGCGCCAAACATAATTTTTCGCTAAATAGGAGAGATAATGTTCGCTATTCAAAACGTCGAGGCCAAGCCAGGCAATCACGCGCTTTTCATGGTCTTTGCCTTGCCCGATTATCAAAAGGCTACAGCTCAAGTTAAAGATCTGTGCGGAGGTTTGGAGGCTATAATCAAAAGTAAGCTTAACCGCTTTGGCGACTCTCAAACTGGGGCGGTCATGGGCTTTGGGGCTAAAGCCTTCGCCGAGCTCTTTCCTAAGCGAAATAAACCCAAAGAGTTAGAGGAGTTTAAGGAAATTAGAGGCGATAAGCACTTAGCCCCTTCAACTCCGGGGGATTTATTTTTCCATATCCGATCGGCTAGGATTGACTTGTGTCATCAAGTGGCTGAGCAAATTACCAAGGCTTTGGCCGGAGTTACTCAATCGGTTGATGAGACCCACGGCTTTCGTTATTTCGATAGCCGGGCCCTCATTGGTTTTGTCGATGGCACTGAAAATCCCGAAGCAGAGGAAGCAGCCCAGGCGGCTAAAATACCCGAGGGTGACGAGTATTGTGGCTCTAGCTACGCCTTCGTTCAAAAGTATCTTCATGATTCCAGCGCTTGGGACGCCTTGCCAGTTGAAGAGCAAGAAAAGGCCATAGGCCGGCGCAAGTTTAACGACGCAGAACTCTCCGAGAAAGAAAAACCCGCCAACGCCCACAATGCAGTAACCAATATTAAAGACGATGATGGCAAGGAATTAAAGATAGTTCGGGCCAACATGCCCTTTGCTAATCCCTCCAAAGGCGAGTTTGGCACTTATTTTATAGGCTATAGCGGCCTTTTTTCTACTACTAAGAGGATGCTCGAAAATATGTTCGTCGGTGAGCCCCGAGGCAACTACGATCGCCTCCTTGATTTTAGCCGGCCCATCACCGGAACCTTGTTTTTTATTCCCTCAGCTGATCTTCTTTCTGAGCTAAGCGAAGATTGAGTTGGGCTTTTTTTTAGCCACTATGAAAAAAGCCTTTTTCAGCGGCTAAATAGCTACTGAAAAAGGCCGTTATTTTTTGAGCTAAGGCTTGGCTTGGGCTGCAAAAAAAAATTATGGTTGGCTGAGGCGGCCCATAAAGATTACGCTACCGGAGAACTTATCGAAAATTAAAAAGACAAAGGGTCGGTCGGCTTTAAAGACTGGGGGCACTTGCGAAGGGGCCATAGCCTTGGTGGTCATAATCCCAGCTGTGGCTGCGGCGGCCTCGGTACTGCGTTCATTAACTTCGACGAAGGCTTTTTGGAGGATATCGCTAACGTATAAGCCTGGGGATTGGGTTAAAAGAGAGAGATCGGCTTTTTTGGTAAAGATTTCTTTTAGTCCTAAGGCCTCTAAGACCGGCTTTAAAGAAACGACCCCCCAGGAGAAAGTGAATTTAGGCAAATGAACTTCAACATCTCGAGGCTCTAGGCCTTCGAGCCATTGATCTAGAAGAGCGCGAGTTAATTTATCTTCTAAAGTTTTTAAGGGCTCGGCGGGATTTTTTGGTAAGGCGGCTAATAAAACCAAGCTTTTGCCGGCGTAGGGTAATTCTACTATCTGGGCGTCTTGTGTCTCCAAATAGTACTGGCGAGTAGTGTTAGTCATAAACTTGGCTTTGACTTTTTTATCCGGCGTTACGGTAAAGTCTCCATCGTAAGTTTGGCTAGCCTCAAATGGGTGTTTCCATTGGCCTTTGAAATAGACAGCGTTGACTAAAATTAAATTGGGGGCGGGCGCTAAGGGGTGGGCTAAGAGATTTTCTATTTTTTTTTCCGTATGCTCTGAGACCCAGTCGTTAATTTGTTTTCTGGCCCCGGCCTCGTCTTTTTTGTAATCTACTTCGATGACGTTGGGCCCAAAATATTTCTTAATTTGGTTTAAGTAATCTTCTTTAAGTTTATAATCCCTTTGAGGCCACAAAGAGTTGGCCAAATTTAGTTTGGAGTCTTTTTCCACGCTAGTTAAGGCCTTCGTTAAAAGGCTAAAGAGAGTGCCTAGGGCTTCCCCTTTTTCCTCGAAGCGCAAGGTTTGACGGATTTGATTTTCAGTATCCCCAGCGGCCCCAATTTCGAGCATGGCCATTACTGCGCTAACGCTTAGGGGAGAGAAAAAGAGATTGCCATCTTGGCTTTTGAGGCGCGAATAGAGATCGAAGGCGAAGACAGAGTTGGAGTCGGCTAGCTTTAAAGCCCCTGGGTCGGGCTCGGCGGCTTCGGCTGATTCGGTTTTTTCGCTTGTATTTTGGGCTTTAGCTGAGACTAGCCCAAAATTAGGGCTTAGAACCAGAAATAAACTTAGAAGAAAAGTTGAAAATTTTAACATAAAATCTCCTTCAAAAAAAATAAATTAAAAATTTTAAATATAATTTTAAT
>JAITQT010000398.1 GCA_031288745.1 Deltaproteobacteria bacterium | reverse complement strand
TTTGATCGAAGCGCAAAAAGTCCCCTTTATCAGTCTTTAAATTTGTAACATAGTCTTATCACTAGTTAATTTTTTAGACTATTGTGCTTTTAAGAGGTTTTTGCGCTTCGATCAATTTTGAGCTGGCCTAATAGCGCCATAAAGAGATAGGAGGTAATCCCAAGTGAGCCTGATTAAATGACCCATTGGCTACTCAATCGCATCGGTGTCAATCCAAAGGCCTAATAGTCGACTCCACCAAGGTGCGTGACGAGAGGAATAGTTTGTCTAAATTACAAGGCAAATATCAAGCCTGGGGCCTCTGGTCGGTTTTGTCCAGCCCTAACATATTGTAACTGTTAATCCTTCTGCTGCCTCTGGCCACCCCTTCGGCCCGTAAGGGGTGGTCGGGCAGAGGGGGGACATAAGATAAAGTTAAAAGTAGTTCCAGTTTTTAGCGAAGCATCAAAAGCTACGCAAGCATATAGTAAGTGAATATGAGCTAAAAAAATACGCTCTGAAATAGTAAAAAGCTTAGCTACAGATTTTTTTGTTAAACATTAAAGATTTCAAATAGTTATGTGTCTTTCAAGAAATAATTTGTAAACTCGGGCTAGGTTTCCAATTGTACAGTTAGAAAAAATTCAGGGGCTCTAATTTACTTATAGGCCCTGATTTCCCAATAATCGCTAGAAATCAACCTAATCATAGAGAGCCTAACCATGGCTATGAAATTAACCCAAACTTTTTTGGTTAAAAAATTAGTAGCAGCCTTCTGGTTTAGCTAACCCGGCCATTTTGCAAGCCCCCTTGCCCGGACCTGAGGGAAACATCTCGTAAATATATTTCATTTTAAAACCAGTGGCCTCGGTCATATCCCTTACTCTTGGAGGACGGCCGTTTTGGGCTTGATAATCCCTTAAAGTTTCTAAAATCAAAAGATGGTCCTCAGTTAACTCTTCTATATCTTCGTCTAAGCGTATCAGTTCCACCCAATCCTCGTCCCACAGGGTCCAATCTAGCAAAAACCCTTCCTCATCGACCGGATAGGTCTTACCGTTTCTCACCAATTGCGGCATAGTCGCCCCCGCGAAAAAGAAGAAAAGCTTATCAAGGCCGGCTTTCTTTAAGTTAGGCTTTAAAAAATAGTCTTACTTTAACTAAAATCGCCACCTTGGCCATTGGACCGAGGGGCCTTATTTATTATCTTTACCCTTCAAAGGGGAGCTTGATTGGGAAAAAAACATTATGGTCCTTTCCATCACGTCTTTTTTCTCCAATAAGTCAGGCCTTACCGCCCTGGTCTTAGCCATAGCCTCGCCAAGCCTATAGGCAGCCACCTGGGCATGATGGCCGGAAAGAAGAACCGGGGGTACGCTTAAGGATCGAAAAACCCGAGGCCTGGTGTAGAGAGGGTGCTCGAGTAATCCGTAACTATGGCTATCGTCTTGCACTGAACTAGAATCAGAAAGAAACCCTGGGATAAGACGGGCCATAGCCTCAATTAAGACCATGGCCGGAACTTCCCCTCCGTTTAGCACGTAATCGCCGATAGATAAATCCATATCGGAGTAAAGATCTAAGACCCTTTGATCAACTCCCTCGTAACGGCCGCAAATAAGCATCAAACGCTCTTTTTGGGCTAGTTGCCCCACCAGAACTTGCTCAAGTAAGCGTCCCGAGGGGGTTAGGTTAATGATAAAGGGTTTGGGGCCGCCTAGGGCTAACCTTGAGTCAATAGCCTCGCTCAGAGGCTCGGGCTTAATAACCATACCGGGCCCGCCACCATAGGGGCGATCGTCAACTGTTCTGTGGCGGTCGTGGGTAAAATCGCGAATATTAATTAAATCGACGGTTAATAGGCCCTTAGCCAGAGCCTTAGCCAAGAGAGACTCAGAGAGGAAAGAAGAAAAAATGTCTGGAAAGATGGTCAGGATCTCGATTTTCATCTTCTTTCCTGCCAGGCACCCCTTGGATTTAGCCAGGGGAGAAATGGCCTTCTTCTCTTTAATCTGAAAAGAAGCTAAAAGAGCATTCGTAACCGTCGACCCTCTGGAGCGACGACAATTGTTATGGGGTGTTTATTAAGCTAAGCGTTTTGAGGTTGAAACTACCGAAAGATCTGATGGCCGCTTAACCGACTTAAACCCCCTCAAACTTACCTAAAGTTTCCTTCGAGCTAGACTAAATCTTTAAGTCTTAATCCGAAGGCGCTCTTAGTTAGGTATCTAACTTTGACTCAATCAAGCGGCCAGAGAGGCGAAACTGTTTGTGCTGGAAGAATTTGGCGAAACATAGACGGTTAAATGTGTCCAAGCCATGACGAAAAACTTGTCCACGATCTAAACGATATTTAAGCTATTTTTCCACCTAAAAGTAAATCTTTTAGGCCCAGAGCAAAATTAAAGTCCGCTCTGGTAATTTTTATTTTTTTTGACCAGGGGTGGTATACTTTTTCGTGGTAAAACTAAACCAGAAAGGTCTCCTTTTTACTGGTAATATCCAGCTGGACAATATTTTCCGTCTTTTTTTGGGGAATAGGCTTTATTGGATCGGTTTTCCATCTTTTTTTGCCAAAATAAACCGTCTATATCTCGACAAAATCGACCGTCAAAAACAGCGAACGATTAAAAAAAGAGCCCTTACAGACGCAAAGGGCTTTAATCTCGAAAATGTTGATATCCAGCCTAGCCTTCAATCCATTTCGTACTTACCTAACCCTTATCTATAACCTTAAGCCTTAAGTGGTCTGGAGCATAAGAGGCATGGTGCCGTTTTTCTTTAACCTAAAATAAACAACTTAGCTTACTTAACTCTAGCCTACCCTTATCAACCTAGGGCTTTAACCAGCCCTTCCCTTTAGATAGGGATAGTTAACTGGGCCATAATTAATCCAAAAGAGCGAGCAGCTGAGAAACCACAAGGGAGCGCCCTTGAAGATCCACTTTAGGCACGCACTCCTCGGTAAAAGGTACTAAGCGCTCGTGTCCCTTATCATCAATAATAACTAATATTAGCGAGGCCCCGCTTTCCAAAAACTTTTTAACAAAACCTAAGCTTTGTCCGCTAGTTGAGAAGGCCTCAAGCTCTAACAGATCGGCTTGATAGTACTCTTCTTCGTCTTCAATGAGCGGAAAATCATTGCGGTTTACGGCTAGCTCCAAGCCCTTTAAGCTTTCAGCCTTTTCTCTTGTAGAATAACCTTCTATCTTAGCGATAATGCCGCCCAAAACGGGTTTTCCAGAAAAGCCGCTTAAAAGAACACTCTGGCGCTGACCCTCGGGGTCAACCAACCAAAGGCGTTTAGCCTCAATTAGAGAAGAGGGATCGCGGCCATATAAAGTCACCTTAACCGCTCCGTGAACGCCGTGGGCCCGGGTGACCCGGCCTAAGGGTATGAGTTTAGTTTGAGGCATAAAATTTAGGCCGCAGCGCTCTATTTTTTTATCCTAGCCCCCATTGGGCTTTAAGCTTAGGTAGTTAAACTAGCTTAAGAACAACTAAGCGCGCCGCCACGGCCGTATAAAATTCAAGAAGTTTTACTTTTAATCAAGCTAGCCGCCGTCTCGGTGGGCCTGGCCCCCTTGGCTAGCCAGCTATCGAGCAATTCTTTTTTTATTTCTATGTACGCGGGATTTTTATTAGGATCGTAGAAACCTATGATATCTAAAAAGCGTCCGTCGCGCTTAGCGGCACTGTCAGCCACCACCAAACGATAATATGGTTTTTTCTTGGCACCCAAACGGGATAATCTAATTTTAAGGGCCATTACACGCTCCTATACGTCTTAGTTTTACTAATAACGATTATTTGTTTAGAGCCCTTAAGGGCCCTTACCTTGACTAAATTAAAAATAACCAAGGCTGGAAAGAAAAAAACTAGAGCTAAGCCAAAAAGCTTTGCTTACAGAAAATTACGCAAAAAATTTTCCAGCCCACCCTTGCGGTTTATTGACTTGAGCATTTTTGAGCAATCGGTAAAATTTTTTAACATCTGTTGGACGTCGTTTACTGTTCGGCCGCTACCCGCGGCAATACGCCGCCTCCGGGAAGCGTCAATGATTAGGTGGTTTTGGCGCTCCTCAAAGGTCATGGAATCAATTATTGAAGTT
>JAITQT010000360.1 GCA_031288745.1 Deltaproteobacteria bacterium | reverse complement strand
GGTCGAGCAGATAATCAAGGCCCCTCTGGCCGCTTTGGTTTTTAAGATCCAAATGATGGAGCAAGGCCGTAAGCTTAGCTTCGCTCGCCTATATAGTGGAAAGCTTAAAGAGGGCGACGAGGTGGTTAACTCGAGGGTTAACCAAAAAGATAAGGTCAACCGCATTTTTAAACTTAACGCAGGAAAACGCGATCGGGTTTCTGAGGCTCAGCGCGGCGACTTAGTTGGTTTAATTGGTCTTAGAAACGCTGTGACCGGTGACACCATCTGCTCGAGCGACCGCTTAATCCTTTTAGAGAGCATTAAGGCGGCCGACCCGGTCATTTCGGTAGCGGTAGAACCGCAGTCGAGTAACGATCAAGTAAGGCTCATGGAAGCCTTAAATAAGATTGCTGAGGAAGATCCAACTTTTAAAATTAAGGTCGATAGCGATACTGGTCAGACTGTCATATCAGGCATGGGGGAACTGCACTTAGAGGTTTTAAGTCAAAGGCTTCATCGAGAGTTTAACCTCGATTGCCGAGTTGGTAAACCCCAGGTGGTCTATCGCGAGACGACTACGAAAGCTAGTGAAGAAACGGGTCATTTTGATAGAGAGTTATCGGGGGTTAGCTACTCGGTTAAGGCTAAAGTAAGCGTTAAGCCCTTGGCTAGAGGGGCTGGCTATAAGGCTGCTTCGGCCTTAAGCTCAGCTTTATTAAGCTCTCTTAACCCTAAATTAGTTGAGGCCGCGCTAGAAACTTTGCGAGACGGAGCTAGCTCCGGTCCGGTCTTTGGTTATCCTCTCACCGACGTAGAGCTTACTTTAGAGGCTTTGGAGGTGGGTGAAGGCCTGATTCCAGAGCCGGCGGTCAAAGCGGCCGTTTCCCAGGCCATGCGTCGGGCTTTAAGCGAGGGGGGGCCAGTTTTGATGGAGCCCATTATACGCTTAGAGATTACGACACCGGATGAATTTACTGGCGAGATTATCGGCTATCTTTCTTCGCGCTTAGGCCGTATAGAGGAAATGGTCGGCCATAGCGGCGGCTTTAAGGTCATAACTGCCTTAGTCCCTTTAGCTGAGATCTTTGGCTACTCGACTACCGTGCGCTCACAAACCCAGGGCCGGGGCTCGTTTTTGATGCAATTTGAACGCTTCGATATTGTCGAGCGCAAATCACGTTAAGGTTTTTTTTATATCTTAATCTTAGGTTTAGATTTTGAAAAAAATACGGAGATACAATATAATTTCTAGAATAAATTTATAAATAAATTTGTGCAAAAAAGTATATTTTTTTATAATAACCATTTGCTAAATCGTTTATACAAATAAATGAAAAATATAAATTAAGCTTTTTTATACTAATGTGGCTTTGCCCTCAGTTCACGCTTGACAACTAAATTAAAATTCGTTAATATTGCTAAGGTTATTAGGGGCAGGTAAAAAATTAAATCTTGCCCTCTTTGGCTAAAAGATTATTTGCCCGACGCCAAACTACCATATAAAGGATATTAAATAAAAAAAATAAGTTGTAATTCAAAAAAAATATATTTTTTATATGTAATAATATTATTTTTATATCATTACTTGATGATTATTTTTTAATAATTAAACCGTAAGGGTGTGATGCATAATTTTTTGCTAAGCAAAGATTATTTTTGTCAGACTCTTTTTTGTTTTATTTAAGAATCGTTTCATACCGAGTGGCGAGCCAAAGCGGGGGGTAAGCTTATGGCAAAAAGTTGGGTTCTATGTTAAGAAAGATACATACAAAAGACCTAGAAGTTGGCATGTTTGTGGCTGACGTAGGCCGCACTTGGCTTAACCATCCCTGGAAAACCAAGAGCAGACTGCTGACGGAGAGGGAAGAAATAAGAGAACTTCTTGAATTTGGGATTGAAGAAGTTTATATAGATACGGAAAAATCAGTTTATAAGAAGAATAGTCAAAAATCTGATGGGATACCGTTAGCAACTCCAAAGTTGGGCTTGCGGGAAAGATCTGTCCCTAAAGCCGTTCCTCAGTCTAAGCCGACAGTTTCTTTGGAAGAAGAGATTCCTAAGGCGGCTAAGGCTTATAATAAAGCTCTAGACACCTCCAAGGCTTTAGTGGCTGCTTGTAGGATGAATAAGCGCATTGAGGTTGGAGAGGTTCAAGAAAACGTTAACGAATTAATCGAAAGTGTTTCTCGAAATCGCGATGCCCTGACCGCTTTAATCAAATTGCGCCGCTTTGACGATTATACATACACTCATAGTCTTAACGTTTCCGTGTTATCAATATCCTCGGGTAAGAGCTTAGGTTTGTCTGATGCCGAGCTTAGCGTCCTTGGACTAGGGACCATGTTTCATGATTTGGGAAAGCTACGCATCCCAGATAATATCTTAAATAAACCGGGAAAATTAACTGACGAGGAGTTCGCCGTCATGCGCAGCCACGCGTCCTTGTCGGCTGAAATTCTCATCGAACAAAAGCTGGCGGTGGACCCTCAAGTCATAGAAGTAGCTCGCTATCATCATGAAAGGAGCGACGGTAGTGGCTATCCCGACCACCTTCAAGGCGATCAGATCCCTAAATTAGCAACCATTTGCGGTTTATCAGATGTCTACGACGCTTTAACCTCCGATAGAGTCTACCATAAGGGCATGCCCCCCCACGACGCTCTAAAGTTTATCTATGGGCTTAGAGGGGCTCATTTTAAACCCGAATGGGTGGATCGCTTTATCCAAAGCGTGGGTATTTACCCTCCAGGTTCGGTGGTAGAGTTAAACACTAAGCACAAGGCCGTGGTTATAGGTATAAACAACCGTTCGCTCTTAGCTCCCATCATCAAAGTGGTAGCTGATCCCCACGGTCAACTTTACACCCGCCCCAAATTAGTCGATCTCTCTAAACCTGAAGAGAGCCAGGGTTGGATTATTGATAAGGTGGTTCCGGCGGATGAGTGTAATTTTAGGGCCTCGGATTATTTTGATTTGCCGGAGACGTAACCGTTCACCAAGTCTTTTTTTCTTCACGTTGCAGCTGGTAGCGACTTTCGAGTGGTAATTAAGTTTTAGCATACCCTTAAGAGCTTAACATTAGTTCTTTTGAGGTTTCTACTTAGCTCGGCGCTCCAACCATATATTTTAACTTTGATTAATGTTAAAATTACTAAGCTCCTATAAGGGGCTACGGTATGTGCCATCCCTTTCAATAGGCTTGGCATCGCAACGTTCTCACTTGTGAACGGGCCCTTAAACGTTCACATTTGTGAACTGACACCCGGAGACAGTCTAATTTTGGATACAGTGGAGGAAATTTCCGAGGCCGAGGCTGCCGCCAGGCTAGCCCAGCTACGCCAAAACGTTGACCAAGCCTTATTAACTTGCGGCCGACCCAAAGGAACGGTTAAGATTTTAGCGGTAAGTAAGACTTTTCCTGTTTCACAAATCGAGATATTTAGACGCTGTGGTCAGTTGGTTTTTGGCGAAAACTATGTTCGTGAAGCTAGGGATAAGATCCCTAATCTTCCTAGCGATCTACAATGGCATTTTATCGGCCATCTGCAAGTTAATAAAGCCAAACACGTTGCATCGCTCTTTAGCGCGCTTCACTCTTTAGATAGCCTTGAACTGGCCGCTGAGTTAGATAAAAGGCTTAAGGCGCTGACTAAAATTATGCCCGTTTTTATTCAAGTAAACGTTTCGGGCGAGGAAAGTAAAAGCGGGCTAAGGCCGGAAGGATTACCCTCTTTACTTGAGGGGCTGGCCCAATTTTCCAATCTTTCACCCCAGGGCCTTATGACCATGGCCCCCTTTGATTCCGACCCCGAGAGGGGTCGGCCCTATTATAAACGCCTCAGAGAGCTTAGAGATAGCGCGGCTCCCTGGCTAACGCAGTTAAGTATGGGTATGAGCGCTGATTATAGACAGGCTATCTATGAAGGGGCGACTATCGTTAGAGTGGGCACGGCCTTGTTTGGCCCTAGGGCCTGGCCTTGACTCAGCCCTTTGAGACAAAATCGGCTACTGGCCCCAATTGTCGCCGATGCAGCTTTTATTATGTAACCTGGGAACCTTCAACCCCTCATGGTTGCCGCGCTATTGGTTTTAAAAGTCAATACCTCCCAAATCTACAAGTCTTCAGAACTTCCGGTAGTCATTGCCAATATTATCACCCCAAACCAAGACGCCTCCCCAAAGATATTGATTAATCTCTTTTCCTCTTAAAATATCTCTCCGCTCAATCTCTCTTTTAGCTAAGCCCTCTATTTTTTATCTTAATAATATAAATAATTATTAAAGTTTTATTAATTTTGCTAAAATAAGTTGTAACTGTTCAAAAGCCTTTTCAGGAGGTCAGCCGCGCTTTGAGATTTTAGCCAAGCATTTTATACGCTTTAGTTAAGGATTATTTTAATTTTTTTAATATAGATATAATCAGTAAGTTTTTATATAACAGTAATATAGTTAAATGTCCTACTACAACCTCGTCCATTAACTCTGCTTAATTATAGAAATAGGAAAATTTAGGTCTTCGATTATTTTTGGTAGGATAGCAAGGCTATGGTGTTTTTTCTCTTGTTATTTATTTTACCTTGGAACCTCAAATTAACATAAAAGAAAAAAATACTATATATATAATTAACAAATAAAATATTAAGTTTAACTTAAATTACTCTTTTTTTAGTGACTCTGGCTAGTAATTTTTTATTATTTAAATCTTTATGAGAGCATACTATTATGTATGATAAATGGACCATCATGGACTATTTTTTCATGATAATACCAAAATAAAGTCATGTAACAGCAAAATAGAAATGTCCGGGTTCTAAGATAAAAATATCATCTTTTCGAAATAGAATTTTTCTATAAATATCTTAAACATTTGATTTAATTTATATTTTAAAATAAATTAACTAATAAAGATATTTTTTATTATTTTAGAAACAATAATTATAGTTTTCGTGACGGCGCGTACTGCCATACGTAGATACGCTATTGTCGCGCTAGAAAGATTGTAGAGCCAGCCTGCCGGACTCCCTGGGCACCAGACGGTTCCTCAAATTCATGGCCGCCTTGAACGCCCCTGGCCGTATCGAAAGCCTCCGTAACCGCTCCTCAATAATCAGTTCACACTCGCGCCTTAACCTTTGCCGCTTTATCGCCCTCTCCCCGGTCATCCTCCGCTCATCCTCATATAGGGATTGGTCGAGACTAGATAGAGGCTGCGTGTTTGGAATTAAATTTATCGTAGTTTTGGTTTAGGGTGTTGACTAGTAAGGCTTTAAATAAGCTATTGGTAACCGTTCACCAAGTTTTTTTTTCCCCACGTTGCGGCTGGTAGCGACTTTCGAGTAGAAATTAAGTTTTAGCATACTTTAAGTTCTTAACATTAGTTCTTTTAACGTTTCTACTTAGCTCTCTGCTCCAACAATATATTTTAACTTTGATTAATGTTAAAATTACTAAGCTCCTATGGGGCTACATTGCTGCGGGATGTGTCGTCTCTTTCAATAGGCTTGGCACCGCAGCGTTCTCTCTTGTGAACGGGCCCTTAAACGTTCACATTTGGGAACGGACACAGGTATTGAAATGAAAAATACATCTCTTGGGATAGAAGATTTTCTTGAAATTCGTAATAGTGATTTATTCTACGCTGACAAGACAAAACTGCTTTATTCTTTGCTCCAAATAAATAAGCCATATTTTCTATCTCGGCCCCGCCGCTTTGGGAAGTCACTTTTGGTGAGCACCCTTGAGTATATCCTTGAGGGTAGACGCGATCTTTTTAAGGGGCTTTGGATTGACCAATCGGACTACCACTGGACGCCTACGCCAGTCATACATCTTTCGCTAGATAATGTCTCGGCCGATAGCGTCGTGGTACTTAATGAAGCTTTAAATCGTAAGTTAAAGAAAATTGCTCTTCAGAAAGGCTTGACGCTTGACGGCGGCGATCCCGCTATTAGTTTTGAAGAATTGATTGAAGCGCTTCACTATAAATATGGCCGCAAGCCAGCCGTGCTTATCGACGAATATGACGCGCCAATTTTAAGAAAAATTAAAGATATAATACTAGCGGAAGATATCCGTAACGCAATGGGCACTTTTTTTGCCGCTATGAAAGCGGCCGCAAAAAGCCGTGGGTTTACTTTTATCACGGGGATAACTAAGTTTACTCAAACCTCGGTTTTCTCTAAACTTAACAACCTAGATGATTTGACTCTCAATGACGAGTACTCCGACATTTGCGGTTTAACTTATGATGATTTTGATAGCTTCATTAAAGATCAAATGGAAGAAATAGATCCTAAAGATCCTAAAGGTCGGCCGATAAAGCTAAGGGGATTTATATCTAAAGGTTTTTTGCCTCAGGAGGCCACTATTGAACACTTAAGAGAAAAAATTCTCGCATTATACGACGGGTATTCTTGGGGCTCTAAGTCACGGCTCTTGAATCCTTGGTCAGTCTTTAGTGCTTTTCAAAATTTAGAGTTTGGAAGTTTTTGGCTAAGCTCAGGTAAATCGCAGTACTTTTCTGAGTTAATAGGAGAAAACTTTCGATTTCAAGAGGTTTTTAGGTCCGATAATTATCTAACAAATGATTTA
Source organism: Deltaproteobacteria bacterium (assembly GCA_031288745.1). GTDB lineage: Bacteria > Desulfobacterota > Desulfarculia > Adiutricales > Adiutricaceae > JAITQT01. The sequence goes on along the minus strand of JAITQT010000360.1, from coordinate 10,282 downwards.
AACGCGATAGACGTCGGAGACATGAGTCAATTGGCTTTATTTTTTCAAACCGGTTATCTAACCGTGGATAAAAGAGAAGTTACCTCCGGCGCTGGTGGCTATCGATATTATTTGCGAATACCAAATTTAGAGGTCGAAGGCGCTTCATATCAACAAGCCTTAGGCTTAGGGCGCAAAGAGGCCTTTGATTTTGCGCCGTTATTTAGCGAAAGGTCCGCAGCCCTTTTAGCGGCCCTAATCAAATTAGACGCTAAGGGGATCGAAAAGCTCTTCGGAACTATATTGGCGAACATCCCTCAAAATATTATGTCGAGCAAAGAAAGCTATTACCAAACAATCTTTTTATTAGCTCTTGGCGCTGCGGGGCAACGTTACGATAGCGAAAGCCAGTCAGGAGACGGGATTTGCGACGTTCAATTTTGTTTAGGCAATGGCGTACAATATGTGGTTGAAATGAAATACGTAAGCGTCAAAAAGCCAAGTGAAAAAAAAGATTTTAACAAAGAGCAACTTCAAGCTGAGATGAAAAAGGCCGCCGATAAGGCTTTGGCCCAGATAGAGGAAAAAAAATATACTCGAAAATTTCAGGGTCAAGGAAGTCAAATATATAAGGTCGCTTTGGTGGTTGCTCACTACACAGACGTTTTGGTGGTTTTTGAGAAGGCGGAGAATTGGCGCTTAGCGCGGGGATTGGATGGACTTATGGAGGTCGTCGAGGCCGGTTAAATTAGATAAATAAAAATATTGATCGAGCCCAAGAGTTGCGTCTTTGTTCGGGATTTCTAAAGTGGCGGATGAGGCAAGGGAAGCAAGCAATATTCATGCCATATTCTAAGTTAGGAGTAGAGGTTAAGATAAGGGAATGATGATCGAAGAGCAAAAACCTCTTAAAAGCACAATAGTCTAAAAAATTAACTAGTGATAAGGCTATGTTACAAATTTAAAGACTGATAAAGGGGACTTTTTTCACTTCGATCAATGATAAGCTAGCAATATTCATGCCGGAACCGACGAAAAATAAATTTTTTTTGATTCTTTCGCCCTGTTAAATTAAAACTAGGTCTTGACATTAGAGTCATTTATTGTTTAAAATAAAATTTGGTCCTGAGGCTGACACTTTCGCCTATGTCTTTTTTTACCCCATAACTTGTTGTTTTTTTTAGTTTTTTTCCCTTTTAAAAAATTATTCAGACTATAAATTTTTATCCCTTTGACGGCATTTTACTCTAAGTAACTTTTGGAGGCTAAGAGTTACTGAAGGAATTTTTTTCTTTTATGTTGTTTTTATGTTGACAGATAGGGAAGTTACGGCCACTTTAGAGATGCTCAAAAATGAGCATCTTGACGTTAGAGCCATTACATTGGGGCTATCCCTTCTTGATTGCGTTTCCGACGATTTAAGCCGACTTATGGCCAAGGTTTTGGATAAAATTAGTCGCCACGCTGAAAATTTAGTTAGAACCTGCGATCAGGTAGCTGAAAAGTACGGCATCCCTGTAGTCAACAAGCGCATTGCTGTATCCCCCATAAGCGCCTTAGCCGGTCCCTTTGAGGCCGAGCAGCTGGTTAAACTGGCTAAAGTCTTAGATCGGGCCGGGCGCGAGGCGGGCGTCGATTTTGTGGGCGGGTTCGGGGCCCTAGTTGAAAAAGGCTTCTCTAAGGGCGATAAGGCCCTGATTGAATCTATTCCTCAAGCCCTGTGCGAAACCCAAAGGGTTTGCTCCTCGGTTAACGTCGCTTCCAGCCGCGACGGCATTAATATGGATGCGGCCGTTCTTATGGGTATGGCCGTTAAAAAGGCGGCCGAGCTTTCAAAAGATAGAGACGCCTTGGCCTGTGCTAAATTAGTAGTCTTTGCTAACATTCCTCCCGATATGCCTTTTATGGCCGGGGCCTATTTGGGCTTAGGAGAGCCAGACGCGGTCATTAACGTTGGCGTTTCCGGCCCGGGAGTGGTTAAAAAGGCTATTGACCGAGCTATGGAGCAAAGTCCTAAACCCAATTTTGGGCAATTAAGCGAGGTTATAAAGCGCACGTCTTATAAGGTTACTAGGGTTGGCGAGATCCTAGGCCGGGAAGTGGCGGCGGCCTTAAATTTACCCTTCGGGGTGGTAGATCTCTCTTTGGCTCCGGCCCCTCAGGTAGGCGATTCGGTGGGGGAGATTTTTACCTCCTTTGGCCTTAAGGCCATAGGGGCCCCAGGCTCAACGGCCCTTTTGGCCCTTTTAAACGACGCAGTAAAAAAAGGCGGAGCCTTTGCTTCTAGTCACGTTGGCGGGCTTTCCGGGGCCTTTATTCCCGTATCTGAAGATTTAGGCATTGGAGCTGCGGCTGAGGCCGGTTATTTGACTTTAGAAAAATTAGAGGCTTTAACCTCCGTTTGCTCTGTTGGCTTAGATATGGTCTGTCTCCCCGGTGAGACTAGCGCGGCTACGATTGCCGCTTTAATAGCTGACGAGATGGCTATTGGGGTTATTAATCATAAAACCACGGCCGCTAGGCTTATCCCCGTGCCCGGAAAAAAAGTGGGCGATAAGGTTAGCTTCGGAGGCCTTCTGGGTTCGGCTAGTATCCTTGGCGTCCGCGATTACCCGGAGGCTGAGGCCTTTGTGGCTTTGGGAGGGAGAATTCCGGCCCCTATCCATAGTTTACGCAATTGAACACTTAATTTTGGCTCACTTTTTAAGGTGAGCCGCCATAGCGAGGGTATAATAAATGGCTTTTTCCAGGCCGCTTGACGATATCAGGGTTGGTGGGGAAGTTGACGCTAAATGTGGTAAATGTAAAAGAATTACTAACCATCGTATCGTTTCTATGGTCGAGGGAGTGGTCAAGCGCGTGCTTTGCCTGACCTGTGAGAGCGAGCACGTTTATCACGCCCCGCCCACCCCTCTGGCCACGCCGAAGAAAGCCACAGGAACTGTGGTTAAAAGTAAAAGTGTTACTAAACCTAAAGCCGCTGTTAAAGCCCCCGAGCGGGAAGTTAAGGACTCGGAGATAGAAGAAATTTTGGAGGCTGAGGAAAGCCTCGAATTTGAAGAGGCTAAGGGCCTTAAAGCTAATAGCCAGAAAGAAACTAAACCAACCAAAGAAACTAAGGCTAAAGATAGCGCCAAAGATTCTAAAGAAGCTCTAGAGCCAAAAGCCAAAGAAACTAGGGCTAAAGACAGTAAAGCTAAAGAGACGCTAGCTAGGGCCTCAAGGACTCGGACTAAGGAGAGCAAAGAGGTAAAAAAAACCCCCACTGACGACGGAGAAGCGATTAACCGCCAATGGCATGAAAAAATAGAGGCTGCTTCTTCAACCGAAGCGGTCGATTACGCCTTGGAGGCTATCTATAAGCTCGACCAAGTCATCAAACACCCTGTCTTTGGTTTAGGGGTGGTGATTAAAGTGATTCCACCGGGCAAAATAGAGGTTATATTTGAGCGCTTTTATAAGATTTTAGTCATGAATGTGGGTAGAACCTCTAAACTTTAGCCAAAAGTTCTATAATTTTTACTTATTAAGCTTAATATGCCCACCAAAACTCCCTCTGCAAAATCTAAAGTCCTAGTCCAGCCGCCCCTCAAGGTCGTGGATCTCCATACCCATACATTTCATTCCGACGGTGATTTGGGCCCGGCTGAACTGGCTAGGCGAGCGGCCTATAATCAATATTTATTTTTAGGGCTCTGCGATCACTGCGATCAATCTAACCTAAGTCACTCTTTGGACTTCTCCATTAGGGCTGCGGAAAAATTAAGCGGCATTGTTGGGCTAACTTTACTAGCCGGCGTGGAGATAACCCATGTCCCTCCAAGTCAAATTTTTGGTTTGGTCGATTTGGCCCGCCAGGCCGGGGCCGACTTCGTGGCCGTCCATGGGGAAAGTCCGGTGGAGCCGGTAGCTTCGGGCACTAATTTGGCGGCCATAGAGGCTAAGGTTGACTTTTTGGCTCATCCGGGCATTATTACAGAAAAAGAGGTTAAATTAGCGGCTAAATTAGGAGTTCGTTTGGAGCTTAGCGCTAGGGGCGGCCACTGTCTAGGTAACGGCTTGGTGGCTAAGTTAGCCTTAGAGTACGGGGCCCCTTTGCTTATCGGCTCTGATACACACGACCCCGAGGATTTGCTGACCCCCGCTTTAGCTATGAAAGTGGCCATGGGGGCCGGTTTAAGTTATGAAGAGTACCTAAAGCTAGTCGATAATGCTACGAACTTAGCCACGGTAATAGCTGGAAAGAGTGGGAGAAGACTGTGGGAGGACGCTTAAGGCATGGCGTTAAGCTAGTTTTACTCTTTTCGGGCCTCGCTTTTTTATTTTGGTGGGGCTGGGCTGGTCATTTCGCCTTTGATAAGGGTACTTTTTTACGTCTATTACCTCAAGAGGATTTGTATAGGCTCGAATTAGGCAATAAAGTTATTGGCCATAGCTTACGTATTATTACTTTGGGCCCGGATGCGGGCCGCTTTAACGTTGAGGAACGAACGTTAATTACTATCACTTTGGCTATGGCCCCGCAAATAGTAAAAATGATCTCTAAAAGCTCCTACGACGATCAGGGGCGGCTGATAGAGGCCGAGATAGCGCTCCCATTCGCTCAGGGCTCAGCTAAGGCCTCGGCCAAAGTTATCGGTGATAAGGTTAAATGTAGCCTTAGTTTTAATCAAAAAGAGCGTAATCTTGAGTTAGCTCTCCCCAAAGAAGGCCCGGTGGTCGCCTCCGGTCTTATCCCCTGGCTTAGCCACCAAAATCAATTGCCCTTAGGGCGGCCCTTAACTTTAAGCCTTCTCGATCTCTCCACCATTTCCTTTAGTCAGGCTCAGTTAATCGTGGAAGACGTGACGGAAGAGTCGGATGAAGTGCAACGCTATAAGCTAACCCTAAATTTTAAGTCCTCGGAAAGTCAAGAGTGGATAGAGGCCAACGGTCGGATACTTCGTCACTATGAGCCCGGCCTGGGGGTTAACTTAATATTAGAGACTAATGAGTTAGAAATTATAAAAGCTAAAAAAGAACTTGAGCAAACCCAGTTTGGTGAGCTTAAGGGCCTTACGGCCGATTTTTTAGACTTGGCCCTCAAAGGTGAACCCTTCGAATTTTTTAAGCCATCCTTCTAGCTGGCCGCCATCTAACACGAGGCTGCGGCTTGTCCTTTTTCCCCCCTCCAATTAACCCGCCCCGCTAGGCTTAACTTTCAGAGCAAAATATCCTTAAAATTAAGCCTTGGAGCCCAACTATCGACGAACGAAACGAAAAAATATAAATATGATTAGACTTGAAAACGTCTGTAAAAAATATCGCAAACATGTGGCTGTTGACGACGTTAACCTTACGGTCGCTTCCGGCGAGATTTACGGGTTCTTAGGCCCCAACGGGGCCGGAAAGACTACCACTATTCGAATGGTGGCCGGGGCCTTGGCCCCCACCTCCGGTGAAATCTTTCTCGGTGGCTATAACTTGGCCGCCCAGCCTAAGGCGGCTAAAAGCATTTTAGGTTATATCCCCGATAGGCCTTTTTTATACGAAAAACTCTCGGGCCAGGAATTTTTGTTTTTTACGGCCGATTTGTATCGGGTACCCAAGCGGGAGGCTGAATCTAGGACTAAGGAGCTTTTGGAGATCTTTGAACTCTACGATTGGCGAGATGAACTAATAGAAAACTACTCCCACGGCATGAAGCAAAGATTAATTATGAGCGGAGCCTTGTTACCTCGGCCGCGGATATTGGTGGTAGACGAACCTATGGTCGGGCTCGACCCTCGGGGGGCTAAGCTAGTAATGGAAATTTTTAAGGATTTAGCTGGTAAAGAGGGCGTAGCTATTTTTATCTCCACCCATACCATGAGCTTAGCTTCTAAATTATGCGATCGCATCGGTATTATCAATAACGGCCGCTTAATCGCTCAAGGGGCCGAAGAGGAGCTGAGAAAGTCGGCCGGGGCCCAAGGTGGAGATTTGGAGGAGTTATTTTTAGAACTCACCTCAATGGACGCTGAAAAGCCATAAAATAGCCACTTAAGCGACTTAGGTTTTCTATTAGCGCCTTTAGTTTTATTAAGGCTGTAACCGTTCATCAAGTCTTTTTTTCCCCACGTTGCGGCTGGTAGCGACTTTCGAGTTGTAATTAAGTTTTAGCACACCCTTAAGAGCTTAACATTAGTTCTTTTGAGGTTTCTACTTAGCTCTCTGCTCCAATCATAAATTTTAACTTGGATTAATGTTAAAATTACTAAGCTCCTATAGGGGGCTACATTGTTGCGGTATGGGTCGTCCCTTTCAATAGGCTTGGCCCCGTAACGTTCTCATTTGTGAACGGACACTTAAGGCTAAAATTAAGGCATCCTGGCCTCTCTAGCTAAGGCTAGGGTTTACCAGCGAGAAAGAAGATGAAAGAATTTTTTGTTTTGATAAGGCCAGCTTGGTTGAGCTTTAAAAATTACCTAAAAGATCCTGGACCTGGTGGTCGAGTTAAGCTAGTCTCTTTGGGCTTTTTTACGCTAGCTATGTGGGCGGCCCTTTTTTTGCTCTCGATTAAGATGCTGCGCTCGTTTTATTCGGTAGAGGGATTTGGCGACGTTCTGGCCCTTAAGACTTTTAACCTTTTATGGTTGACCGGCTCGGCCTTGCTTATCTTTTCCTCAGTCATTACTAGCCTATCGAGCTTTTATTTAGCTAGAGATTTAGGGTTGGTTATGGGCGCTCCGGTTGATCGTGAAAACGTCTTTTGGGCTAGATCTTATCAGAGCATTGTCGCTAGCGCTTGGATGCCCACGGCCTTTCTTATGCCTGTTTTTATGGCCTATGGCTATATCTTTAAGGCCTCTATTTTATACTATCTCGTTTTAATTTTAACCGCGATTCCGGTGGTGCTCTGCGCTGGGTTTATTAGCCAGACGGCGGTGATGCTTTTAATTAATGTTTTACCGGCTAGGCGTACTCGCGACGTAATGAGCTTACTGGGGTTACTCGCCTTTGTTGTTCTTTATTTAGCTTTTAGGCTTTTAAGACCTGAGCAATTAGTTAATCCCGATAGCTTTAAGAGCGTGGCGGGCTATCTGGCCTCTCTTCAAACCCCAGCCTCCCCAATGCTACCTACCAGTTGGGCCACTGAATTATTGTGGCCTCTTTTGGGAGGAAAGCTTTCTGATTTTAAGATTATCTACCTGGCCCTTTGTTGGGTCATGGCTACAGTTTTAGCGCTTCTAGCTTCCTACTCCGCCCACTATTTTTATTGGCTTGGCTACAACAAAAGTCAGGAAGGGGCTGGCCGCCAGAGGGTTGGTGGGCTTTTAAACATGGCCGCCTCTATCTTTTCGCTTTGCCGCAATAGCCAGTTTCGAGCCTTAGCGGTCAAAGATTTTAAGACTTTCTTTAGAGATCACACCCAATGGTCACAGCTTTTCTTGCTAGGGGCCTTGATGATCATCTATCTATATAATTTTTCCGTATTAAATCTTAAGCGTTATCCTCTTCACGCCTTTTTTTTAGAAAATACCATTGCCTTTCTAAACGTGGGCTTAGTGGGGCTAGTTTCAGCCACCTTGTCTTTGAGATTTGCCTTCCCCTCAATTTCCGCCGAGGGCTTTTCCTATTGGCTCATCCGCTCTTCGCCCATGTCTACTTCCGACTTTATAAGGCATAAGTTAATCTTTTGGCTCACCCCCATTATGGGCGTGGCCTTGTTTCTAACTTATTTAACTAGCCGCTTTTTAGACGCCGACCCGGTCATGTCGGCCACTGCCTTTGCCTTAACCGTTATCCTGACCCCAGGCCTGTGTTCTCTAGGGGTGGGCTTAGGGGCCCGGTTTCCCAGATTTGAGACTGAAAACTTGGCCCAAGTGCCCACTGGTTACGGAGGTTTAATCTTTATGGTTTCCTCTTCTCTTTCTCTTTTAGCCCTCATAGGGCTTTCGGCTTGGCCCGTGGTGCGCTACGTTAGAATACAACGGCACATGACTAGCTGGGGCTCGAAGGAGGCTATTTTTATCCCTCTCATGGGGGCCTTGGTCCTCTATATGGCCTGGCAATTGTGGCGTAGACCCATAAAAATTGGCCGGGCCGCTTTAGAGGTATATGACGAGGACGATAAGGGCTTAGCGCAAGATGACCAAGCCTCTAGCCCGACCAGCCTCCCCCCAGCCAAAGAGCCAAAAAAGGGCTGGCCCGCTAAAAACTAAATTTAAGTCTTGAGCTATAATTTATTCGTAAAACTATATGTTTTTTTTAATTAATTGATTTTTCTTATTTAAATATATCTACATAGCTATTTTTTTAACCTTCTTTTGAATGGAAGATAATTCCAATTAAAAGGAGGTTTTTTTTAGCTTAGAAAAAAAAGCGGGGGCTAGTTTTACAAAGGGCTTAAGGAACCTTAAGAGAGATAGGCCTCCGGCTCATTTTGGGTCTCTACTATTTAAAGGGGCCAATGAGGATTAATGCTCAAGGGGTAGTGTAAAGGGTGAGAGAATTTTGTATTTTTGACTTTTTTTTGGCTTCAATATTGCATAAAAAATTGGCGTCTAAGAGGCCGCAGCAGTTTAAATATTGAAAAACCTTGGCCGTTAGGCTACTTCCTAAATATTCCCTCGGAGTTTAGAAATGAAATCCCATTCATATTTCAAGTCAAATGGGAAAAATTTTCCCATTTTTATATTTTCTTGGCCCCTGAGAGCGATTATTGCTTTGGCCATTTTATTTTTCTTATTGCTCTGCGGCCGCTCTTTAGCCGGAACGGTTCTTGACTTTAACGAACTATCTAGGCGCGGTCTGAGCGAAAAAAGTCGAGAGATAATCGTGGCTCAGGCCTTAACCGTTAGAGCTAGGCCTCCTTTGGAAGTAAGCTTTATCCTAGAATTGGCTTCTTACGGCGGAGACGAGCTAGCTAGAGCTTATCTAGAGATGGATGCCAGGACCAATCAAATGTCCCAATCGCCTCTAGCCCCGGAGACCATTAAAAGTTTTATGAACGCTAAGATGGCCTCTAGCGATTTAATTTCCATGATGGAAAAAACCGTTACTCCCTCTTTAAAGACCGCTGGTTCTTTTAAAGAGCCAATTAAAGACGATAGGCAGCTAGAGCCCTCTTTAGCTCGCCAGAGCCCTCCTTCGGCCATGGTCGCCCAAGTTAATCAGCCTACCGATTACGAAGCCATGATCGCCGCCACAGCCCCACAGATTCCTGCCTTGGCTGGTCAGCACAATTTGACCCCCCAGGCAGCGGTTAGAGCTAACAATAATCAAAGTGCTTCAGCCATTTTACGCAAAACCCCCCAAGTTCTTGCCCCTGGTCAACAAGCCGACCCCTCTAGGCCTTTACCGGCCGATTCTGGGCCTTACTGGGTCCGTACCCCTCAGCCTCAGGATGTGTTTTTTATGGGCGTAATCGACGAGGTTAAGGCCGATGGGCATCAATATGAGGTAAACTCAAATGCTCGTAGGGGCTTATTGGGGCAAGAAGCCCTATCGAGGGCCTCGGGGCATAGGGTAGTTAGACATTATAACGGTCAAACCAAGAGAACTTATCAGTCTGAAAGGGAGGTTGAGATTTCCGAGGCCAACTTACTTGAGCCCTATATCGAGCCTCAGTCGGCCAAAGGTAGCGGGTTTGATTACTTAACCCGGCGAATTAGGTAACTACCTCTACCCTAAAGGGTATAGGCTTCTACGGAAGCCGGAATAGGTCACCAGACTAAGTTTATGAAAATAAGCTTTGTTGATAATGTTAGGACTTCCCTCAGTTGTCACCTCAGATTCCGGCTTTCTGTCGCGATAAGTAAAAAGCTCTCCTGCGGTAGGAGCGGTGCTTATCACCTCGGTTCGAAAAGCTGAAAAAGTAAATTCAATATTGTCGAGACTAAGTTTCAATTTTTTTTTGGCTAAAAGAGACAAGATAGGTATTAACAGTTAATAATTGAGGTTTTAATTTTTTAATGACTACGGTTACTGTTCGAACAAGCAAGTTTAGAAACTATCCAAAAATACATATGGCAACACGGTTAAAACAGACCCTAGACCTATTCATCTCCTAGGCTAAAGCCGAGTGGTTTTTGGCTATTAAATTTATACATTTATAAAAAGGGGGCAAAAAAAACCGAAGGGCGTTTAAGAGAACGACCTTCGGTTTTTTTTATAAAGTTGATCGAAGCGCAAAAAGTCACCTTTATGAGTCCTTAAATTTGTAACAGAGCCGTATTACTAGTTATTTTTTTTTATTATTTGTGCGCCGTGGAAAGGTGCATTCGCTTAGCGAGGTGAAACTCCTCGCCCGGCAACTTTTACTGCTGTTCCAGCCGGTAGC
>JAITQT010000320.1 GCA_031288745.1 Deltaproteobacteria bacterium | reverse complement strand
GATCATAGCCGATTGATTCCTCAACACTCCCAAAGATTGGCGATTTTAAAGTTGCATACAACTAACTTTATAAGAGAAAACTGACGCAAATTGAACGCGGATCCCGCTTTCGAGACTATTGCAAACAAAATTTAAACAGTCCAGCAAAAAGATCTACGTTACCCTGTTAAGTGCTTATTATAAAGAGGGCCAAGATGATTGATATCCTCAGCTCCCAGAGAGATAGTTACTGAGCTGTAGCGGAAGGCCTTTAAGTCTCTCAAGTAAGGATGGTCTAATTAATCGGCTGGCTTTATAGGTCATATCTTCCAAAGCCTTTAGAGCGACCTACCTGGCCAGGAAAATATTTAAAGCGCCAACTAAATTGGCGTTATTTTCGTAACCACCAGCTAAGCACCATGATTTGAGATTGTATGTTGGAAATTTTACCCTTCCCGTCTTACTTGATTCGCCTTATACTTGAGCTGTGAAAAATAAAAACAAAATTATACCGGATAGACATGGCCTGTTTATGAGCTTATCATCTTGATCATTTGAAAAATATCGTCGTAGAATCTTTACTAAGGCAATCCTAAATGATTTACGGGTTAAATTTTCTTTAGTTTGTAAGGAATTTGAAGAAAAGTTGGTTGAGTTCGTTGGTGAAAATGACCATATCCATCTTTTGGCCCTTTATCCGCCAAAAGTCGCTGTAACTTATTTAGCCAATAGCCTAAAAGGAATTTTTAGATAGCCTTAATCGCCGAGAACACCCTAACTCAATTAAGTCAAACTATGAGACGGCTCTATCTTTTCAACATGATATTTCTTGGAAAGCTAAGGCGAAGCTTTGTTTTCAATTTTAAGCGAGTATAATGGAAAATCAAAGATCTGGCAGGTAAACAAGAATAAAACCGGAATTAGGCTTATATAACTAACCTGAAGTACTAATTTTTACGGTTGTTCCGATAAAAAAATCCTAAACCCCAGAGATAATTTTAGATTTGAGGCTGATTTAGTTTTTGGTTAATCTTTAGAGCGAGCGCTTTTTTAGGGAGGCGGGCTTGTTAATTAATCGTAGTGGGAAGGCTTTATATTGGGCGCTGGGGGTTTTTATTTTATTATCCGCGCTCGGAATAATTATTTGGCGCGGCCAGTATTGGAGTCATTACTGGGATTCCGACGTCTTAGCCGTGGTCGACGGTCAAGTTATACCCCGCTCAGCTTTAAACGAAGCAGCGGCCATAGGGTTATTACCTAGCCTTACGACCAAGGCTGGTCTGGCTCAAAAAGAGGCGGTTAAAGGCTTAGTGGAAAGACTTATAGACGAGGAGTTGGTTCGGCAGGCCGCCCAAAAGAGCGGCTTTACAGTCGATGAAAGAGAGCTAAAGGCCGAATTAGACGCCTTAAGCGGCTCGCTTAGTTGTCAAAGCTCGGAGAGTCAAGCTAGTTGCCAAAGTCGTCTTAATCAGGCTAGGGAGAGTTTAAGCACGGCTCTGGTCAAACAAATAACCAGGCGAGCCATGATAAAGAAGGTGGCCCAGGTCAAGGCTAGGCCCGCAGCCAGCACGTGGCGCTCTTTTTGGAACAAATGGAAAGAAAATCATTCTATAGGCGCAATCTACAAGGTTAGAGTTTTACTAGCCCAAAAAGATTCCAAGGTGTTTAGTTTGTTAAATTCGAGCCAAGCTAAGGGGGATCTGCAAGAGCGGGCCGCCTTGGTTATAGAAACAGGTTTTCCGGCTGCAGTGGGCGGGCCGTTAATCATAAATCCCCTCGATCGCCAGACCCTTTCCATGTTTAGGGAGGCCTCTTTGGTTAAAAGGTTAGAGCAAGCCTCTAGTTCCAAGGGGCGTTTGACTAAACCCTTTGAGTTGGGCCAAAATATCTGCGTCATTGAGGTCTTGGAGGTCGAAAAACCTTTTACGGCTGAGGAGTTGTTATTGGCGGCTAAAAAAGCCTATGAGTTGGAGTTAATCGAAAAGGCTTTTGCCGATTGGCTATCAGATCTAAAGAGGGAGGCTAAGATTAATATTAATCCTGAACTAAGTTAAAGGAGCAATTTTTTTAATTTTAGGGAGGGGGTGAACCATTCTAGAGAGGGCTTTTTAGTCTTTTTGGCCTTTCGTTTTGAAGCTAGCCATAGCTCCTGGGCCAGAATCATACTGAAGACTTTTTTTAATTTTTAGTGGCCAAGAGCTTGTCGGTTAGTCGTTAAAAATCAATAGTGGCTAGGATATAACGTTCCTAAATGAAGATAAGCAACTGTGTAAGTGACGCAGAGCTGTCCAAGATAATTATGGCAAAACTCAGCAAACACTTATCTTGCGCCACTTTCAGTGAGATCCAGAAAAGAATCTGGATGAGTTTTCTCCCAAAAAAATGGGCTTACTAAGATCGGGGGTCTTAGCTTCCAAAACGAACAGGCTAAGAAAGATTGTGTATTTCAATAGAGCCATTATATGGAATGGTTTAAGGTGCTCATAACTCCATCTTTCCCTACTTGTGGCTTATTTTTAGGCTTGATTTGGCCTCCAAAATGTGGGCCTATCCCAACCAGGGCTTGACAGCTCGTCCTATAGCCTCCGCAGCGTCTTAGAATATACTTTGAGTGGTATCAAGCGGGGACTCGCCCAACTGAACTGGGGGAGATGTCCTAGGCTTTCTGACCTTGTTCGGTCTCTCTTGATTTAAGAAATACATCAGATCCTTTATATCCAGCGGCTTTTATAAGTTACTTTTTTTCAGCAATTTATCTTAGACGGCTGTGGCCATTTATAACTTTTCTGCTCTGCATTGGGTTCATTTAAGGATTACCAACCCAATAGAGTCGCTTTTCTTGAGGTTGCGTTTGTGGATAGTAAGGCGAGGGGCTCTTTGGGTTGAGAGCGTCTCGGAGCTTTGGTCTTTAAGCTGGCCCAGATGGTGTCGGCCAATAAGCACTCCATAGCGCCTGCCCAAAAGCTTGAGTCGTTACTGAGCGGGAGGCTGTATAATTGCGGGTTTACCTTTATTACGGGGATAACCAAGTTTTCCTAAACCTCGGTCTTCTCCAAACTTAATCTCATCGTCGATTTGACCCTCAAAAAACAATACGCCGATATTTGCGGTTTAACCTTAGAGGAGTTGGATAGCTTCATCGACGACCAAATGGAGGAAAAAGACTCCAGGGACTCTCAAGGTAGACCTCTAAAGCTAATGGAGTTCGTGTCTACGGGCTCCCTCACCAAGGACGCTACCGTTGAACTCTTAAGAGAGGAACTTATCAATAAGTATGACGGCTACACCTGGGATGGTAACTCGCGCCTCTTAAACCCTTGGTAGGTCTTTAGTGTCTTTACTAATACCGAGTTTGGAAATTTTTGGCTTAAGACAGGCTCTCTTAGATTTTTGTCGCAGCTTTTGGGAGATAACTTTCAGATTCACGAGATTTTTAGAACCGATAATTTCCTAAACGAGGACCTCAACGAGGTCGAAGTCGGAAACATGCCGCCGTTGGCTCTAATGTTTCAAGCGGGCTACCTGACGGTGGCCAGTAAAGAGTTTGCCAGCGGAGCGGCAAGGTATTATTTGCGTTTTCCCAACTTCGAGGTTGAGAGCGCCGTATACGGTCTAACCCTAAATTTTTTTGGCCAAAATACCTTCAGATTAACCCAGCTGCGCCAGAAGGCCAAAGCTATGGTAGCCTCCATGGTTGCTCTCGATAGCGCCGGCTTGGAAACGGCCTTCGGCGATATATTGGCCTCTCTCCCCTATAATACCCATACCCCTTATGAAGGACACTATCAAGCCCTCTTCATTATGACCTTAGCTTCCATCGGCCTTCGTTACGAGGCCGAAAGCCGAGCGGGTGACGGTACTTACGATCTTCAGCTCCAGACTGAAAGCGGCGCGCACTATATCATTGAACTCAAATGTGAGAGCTATAAAGCTCCCAAGACTAATAAAGATCTCCCTAAAGATAAGTTCAAAGAGAATATGAAAAAGGCGGCCGTTTCAGCCTTAGCCCAGATAGAAGAGAAAAAATATTACCGGAAATTTAGAGGGGAAGGAACGGACATCTATAAGATGGCTCTGGTAGTTGGAGGCTACTTCGACGTTCTGGTAGTTTTTGAGAAGGCTCAGAATTGGGGCCTGGTTCGGGGGGCCGACGGGTGCCTTAAGGTGGTAAGAGAATGAACCTTATTAATGGTTTATTCTGTAAGTTAAAGAGTTTGTTTTTGGGTAAAAAACTCTCCTCAATGACTTCGCCAGTAGTCTTTCTTATCTTGTCGGGATGACCAGCCCATCTTTAATTTAGTCCTGCTGGTATATTTTTCCTAAAATGATACCTAATCTTTCTCTTTTCGAAGAGCTAGCCCCCTCTCGGGTGCTGGGAGGGTAAGGCTAGCTGTTTTTGAGTTCCACAACTTTGAGGAAGAACTCCTCAATTTTTCTTCGCTGGTAGCTCGAAATGGGATAAGATTGTATTAGAGCTATCCAAGATAATTATGGCACACAGGAAATACTTATTCTGAGCCACTTTCAGGGGGATTCAAAAAAGAATCTGGAAAAATGTTTTTCCTATAAATGTGCTGTCCAAGACTCGGGGGGCTTAACTTCCAAAACGTACAGGCTAAGAAAGAGTGTGTCTTTCAATAGAGCCATTATAGGGTAATGGTTTGAGGTGCTCATAGCTCCTTCTTTCCCAACTTGTGGCTTATCCTTAGGCTTGATTTTGCTGTCCAAAATGTTGGGCCTATTCCAACCAGGGCTTGATAGCTCGTCCTATAATCTCCGCAGCGTCCTAGAACATACTTTGAGTGATATCAAGTGGTGACTCGCCCAACCGTACTGGGGGAGATGTCCTAGGCTTTCTGACCTTGTTCGGTCGCTCTCGATTTAAGAAATACATCAGAACCTTTATAGCCAGCGGCTTGTACAAGTTGCCTTTTTTCAGCAAATTATCTTGGACAGCTCTGTAAGTGACTATAATTTTTTGCGAAGGTTAGAGTTTGTAAACTTAGGCGATATTGAGTAATAACGGAATATTTAAATCCCTCAATGAAAAAGCCTCTCCATCGGTGGTAAGTCTAGGGTCTGGGTGAATGCCGGGTACAGTAACTTTTTATCCTCCTTTTTTTACGGCAATTTATCTTGGATAGCTTTGTTATCGGCTATAGATTTGGGCCTTGTTTAGTTCTAAATTTAAATTAATTAAACTCAACTAACCGAGCTGTAATTTTTCCTTCTTTTGTATAGTGAGTTAGGCGGAATTTCATCTTTTGTTCCTTGACCTCTTGGCCGCTCAAATTATCGCTCCGAGCGCCAGTGTAGCCAACGGTCAGAAAATCGTATTCCACCATCAGGGGCGCTGGTAGTTCTTGGTTAAGTTGAGGCAATATCCTAGTTAAGGTAAACTCCATTGAGGTAAATAAACTATTTTTATCAAGTACCGAGTCGGTTTGTATTATGAGATGATAATCGTTAAACTCTCTTAATTGACCAATAGACGATTGACTCATGACTTGTTTTACGGCTTGGATAAAATCGAGGTTGCCTTTAAATTGGGCTAGGGCCGCCTCGATTAGATCTACTAGGCGAGGGGAGGGCACGGCTTTACAGATTTGAGATTTTTTACTGCAGTTAGAGCTATCAAGGGTAGAGGCCCACTCGTCGTCATCGTCAGTTTTAATATGGCCTAAGATAGCTGCAAGGCTATCGCCTTGGGCCTCTTCTTCGGATATGACTATCAGTCGGGGGTAGATCGGTCCAAATTCTTCCGTGGTTAATATCACCTCGCGCCCAAAGCGAAGGCGTGGGTGATCGCCAGAGGTGTTAAGGGTTTGAGCGTAAAAGTTGGTCAAAAGTTTTAAAAACTTATGAACTCCCTCGTCGTAGAGAGCTAGCGCGTATGCTTTTATTTCGGCTAGGCTGACTGCTTTGAGGGCTAGGTGAACTCCACCAGTTTGGGAGTCTACTTCGGCCCTTTCTAGCTCGCTAACGATTTTAACTAATTTTGGCTTATCCTTAGCCTCGTTTTTAAGAGCGGTTATTAAGTGCTTAAAGTTTTTAATTAAAGAGCGTGGAACGGTTTCTAGGTTATCGGTCCCCTTTCTCCTTGCCGGCCCTTCGGCGTCTAAGCTAAAGGCGCGGCCTATGGTTTCTCCTAGGTTGGAAAATAAACGCAAAATCTCGCCCAAAAAACTATTTGGCTTTAAGTAAGGCGCTTTATCAGCTAAAACAGAGCGCCCGGCACCTTGACCAGATAGCCATCGGTTGCCGAAGGGCTCGGTTTTAATGTAGAGAAATCTGGCCCCTTTAACCGGGGCGTCGTCAGGTAGCCTTTGAAACAGAACCGAGCGGCGATCGTAGGGCATGTGAACGCTACGAACGTCAAGGCCGTACCCTTTAAACTTCATAGAGGTTTGATAGGGCCTAAAGTGTTCAGAGGGGCGGGAGTAGCAATTAGCTAGCCTTAGGAAATGCTCGAAGTAATAGTGGCGATCTTCGATAAGTAAAGCCCCTTCCTTAAATTCCATGGGCCAGGTTTGATCTTCTCCGACCGATATGGCCGCCTTCGAAGCGGCTAAGGCCTGAAGGTACCATATGACCAAGGCGATTTCGTCTTCGCCTACCGATAACTGGTGCTGCTGGAAGCGTTCGTAATAACCGTCCTGGATTTTTTCGAAAATGGCCGTCCCTGCCGCGACGTAGGTCTGGATTTGCTCGGGTGAGTTTTTACCTCCGTTGGGCATAAAGGCGATCTTACCCTCTCCCAAGTCGAGGGGGGTGAGGTTGGGGTTAGCTGCAAAAGCCTTAAGGCGCGAAAGTTTGCTTTCATGCGACTTTTTTGAGTTCCTCTTATAGGGCTCAGTTTTACCTATGGGCATCATAGGGGTTTGTTGGGCCCCGATTAGGATGTCCGAGCCTGCTTCATTAGTTGAAAATAATAGCGTCTCTTGGGCTTCGTTGTTATCAAGGCTAAAGGCTTTTATATTCGTCGCATTTATCTGGCGGCCGTTAAAAGGTTGATTGGAGGTTGATTGGGTCATCTTTTTTCCTCGATTAAAGGCCTTGGCCCAAGTTTTTGGCTATAGCCTAAAAGGGATAAGGCCGAGCAAAAGTGCCGGGGAGCCTTTTTGGCCCAGAACTTGATTGGGTTTTCCAGGCTTTGGTCCATCGCCAAAGAGTGGCTCCCGAGGGCTTAAACACGCAGTGGCTAGATTGATTTCTTAGATTGGGTTCTTGATAGGCTCAAAGTTAGTTATGGTCAGGTAACTCACTTTAACCTAAACAACTTTGGCCGCTATTGGCCTGCTAGTCATGTCTCGATTTAGTTTTATGTTTTTTAAGCAATTTAGGTGCCATCTTGAAAAAAGCTTAACTTAAGGACGGCGCAAACGTGAATTTAAGCCTAGATAGCAATTTTTATGGCCGTTTACGAGTTTACCCCCTGGCTTTCCATACTTGGCATCGTTGGCACTTTTTTGGGCACTTAGATTTATAAACCAATTGTAAGTAATAAATTTAGCCCTCCTTCTACAGTCGCGCTTATACCCAAAGTATTGTTACCTTCGCCTTCTTCTTTAAGGCCAGGTCCAATGAGCTAAAGATATTGTAACTTAAGCGGCCTTAAAAGGTTTTCATAAATCGGCGAGCGCGATAGTAGTATAGCTAAGATATCGCTTCCATAAAAATGGGCGACAACAACAATAACGTTCTTAAAGGGGGATTGAGTAAATTGTTTGGAAGGTAAGACGAGATAAGCGGGGAGGCTCCTAGCGGTGTTGTGAGCTAATAGGGGCTTAAGGGCCCTAAATAGTATCAAAGACCACTTAATGCGGAAGTGGCCTAAAGAGCCTAAACCAGGCTTAGGTAAGGGGGGAAATGGTGAAGATGAGGAGTATTTTGGGAGAAGACAGTTCGTTAGTGCGCCAAACGCTAAATAAGAGCAGAATAATTAAAGCTAGAGTAGAAATTTAGACACCTTGAGGCTACTTGCGGCGTTAGTTAACAGCCGTTAAAGGAGGAAAGTGGTTTAGTCTTATAGATTTAGGTATATCAGCCCTAGAGCCTAATATGGGCATGGGGGAGGCGGTGCGGTGAAACCTGGGTGGAGGGGATAAGGTTGGAATTGAAGTTTTTGAGGCTAATTTGGATAAGTTCAGAACTAAAGTCAATGAAGAATTCTCCAATAACCTAGATAAGCCCTTACCTAATCGGGAGAGTTGAGTGAAGGTTAGTTGTGGGATATAATCGAAAAAAACTCATTATGATGCTTAATAAGAGGTTTAACTACTTTAAGAGAGCTAAGCTTGGTACTTTTCGTCAATTAAACGGGTTTACTCGGAGGCCATTGAGAACTCTGCTACTTAGACAAAATAAAAGTAAAGGGGTAGGAAAAAAATGGGGCATGAGCGATGGCCCAATTGCTTTATCGCTAAAGAGGGGTTGTTCACAAGGTAACCGTTCACCAAGTCTTTTTTTCCCCGACGTTGCGGCTGGCAGCGACTTTCGAGTTGTAATTAAGTTTAGCATACCTTTAAGATTCTAACATTAGTTGTCTTGAGGTTCCTACTTAGCTCTCTGCTCCAACCATATATTTTAACTTGGATTAATGTTAAAATTATTAAGCTCCTGGGGCTACATTGTTACGGTATGTGTCGTCCCTTTCAATAGGCTTGGCCCCGCAACGTTCTTAATTGTGAACGGGCCCTTAAACGTTCTCATTTGTGAACGGACACTTCACAAGTAAAACGTAGCGAATCAGTATTGCTTTATCGCTAAAGAGGGGTTGTTCACAAGGTAACCGTTCACCAAGTCTTTTTTCCCCAACGTTGCGGCTGGCAGCGACTTTCGAGTTGTAATTAAGTTTAGCATACCTTTAAGATTTTAACATTAGTTCTCTTGAGGTTTCTACTTAGCTCTCTGCTCCAACCATATATTTTAACTTGGATTAATGTTAAAATTACTAAGCTCCTGGGGCTACATTGTTACGGTATGTGTCGTCCCTTTCAATAGGCTTGGCCCCGCAACGTTCTTAATTGTGAACGGGCCCTTAAACGTTCTCATTTGTGAACAGACACTTCACAAGTAAAACGTAGCTAATCAGTTAGGTTAGTAAACACCAGTCGGAGAGCCGTGGGCGGGATAATCGCTAGTACAGAGCGGAGGGGAGGAAATTGCCCTTACCCTTATTTGAAACTGGACGTCTAAATCTTTATCTTTAAAGATCGCTAGGCAGGGTCTTGGCCACTTGCAACATACTTGGCGCCAACTTTGGCTATTTTAATATCTGTTAAGTCTATAGCGGTCTATAGCCTTCGGGCGATCTGTATGGCTGATTGTGGTAAGAGGGTAGCACGATTGACCCTAAAATATATCGGCGCTTATTTAAAAGCTCTAGCCTCCTTAAGGGAGGCTCATTTTTTGGCTGGTGATAAATTTCGCTTGTGGTTTCAAGCTAGAAACTTTAAGGAGGGCTTCGGGCTAATGGCTGACTGCGTCTATCTTAAGTAAAGTAGGAGGCCCAATCGCCCTTCAACAATCGACCTTACCAGAGACTTGGGAAAAGGCGTTGACGCTAGCTTTCTAAATGATTGCCTCTGGTGAGGCAGCCAAGTACTGTTATGATTGGCTACGAAAGACAGAAAGTTTACCCTGAAGCATGTAGGCACAAAATATTAGTAGATTATTATCGGACATATCCAAGGGAGAACGGAGGGCTTTCTTTGAAAAATGGAGCGAACTCAGAAACGAAAAAGAGTATCTAGCGTTGGATATTACGTCTACCTCCTCTTACTCAGATCATCGACGATATAGAATAGGGCTATAACCACGTTAAGGAGCGACATAACCAGATTAATGTTTGCCTGTTAATGGGCGAACAATTTAGGCTTTAAGTTTTTAAAACCACCTACAGCGGCAGTCTCAAAGATATCAGCACGTTAAAAACAACATTGCCATTGGCGTCAGATAAAACTAATAAATTTTTCATTAGTGATGGATAAGGGCTTTGGTAGTAAAAAAAGATAGATGCCAGGCTAGAATAGCCAAAGAGTCTCCGTTTTTTTAGTAGCGATACCCTTCACTATGGCCTTTACAAAGAATCAGGCCGATAGCGAGAGGAAAGACATTCATTCCGTCGCCAACACGATTGTAGATGATGATATAATCCGAGTAATTACCAAGGAGCGTACATGGAGCCCAAAGCATTCATTATTCACCCATATTTTTTATAACGCGGAACTTAATTATCAAACCAAAAACAGATTATATGAATAGCTTGCCAAGCTTCAAGCTTCAAGCTGAAGTCTTTAAGGATATAAGCAACCTAAACGTCAATAAGGAAATAAAAAAATATCTGATTGTAAGCAAGAGCGAAAGAAGC
>JAITQT010000286.1 GCA_031288745.1 Deltaproteobacteria bacterium | reverse complement strand
CAAGAAAAGGCATTCCAGTTGCTAGATGAGAAGGTACCAATGTACCCATAGGAAAAAATAATTTTTTTTATAACTATTGAAAATTACATCCTTTTTTTTCTTACCCAAGGAACTTCGGTCTAAAAGATATTTAAGTTATTTTTTTCCCTAAAAGTAAATCTTTAAGGCCCAGAGCAAGATTAAAATCCCCTCAGGTAATTTTTCTTTGACCACGGGTGGTATACTTTTTTGTGGTAAAGCTGAACCACAATGGTATCCTTTTTACTGGTAATATTGAGCTAGACAATATTTTCCGTCTTTTTATGACAAAATCGACCGTCCCAAACAGTTTAACCTGGTGAGTTAGCTCCCCTGTTTGGCGCACAAAAAAAACCGCCTTTAACAATTGTCTGTTAGAGGCGGTTTTTAAAATTAATCCAAGTTAAAATATATGGTTGGAGCACAGAGCTAAGTAGAAACCTCAAAAGAACTACTGTTAAGATCTTAAGGGTATGCTAAAACTCAATTACAACTCGAAAGTCACTACCAGCTGCAACGTGGGAAAAAAAATATTTGGTGAACGGTTACTTAAATTAAAAACAAGACAACCGATTTATTTATTTAGTTTCGCAGTTAGCTTGGGCGAGGGGTGAAACAACAGACCAAATTTTTTCTGAAGGTTCGGTGGATAGCGCCTAGGGATTAAGCGGCCAAAACCCCTTAAACTAACCTCTCTTCCATTTGATAGAGATTGCTCTATAAGCTCCATAATAATATCGGCCGCATCTTTAAGCACCGGCCGGACTAGCTCTGGACGGCGCTGAATTACCCGGTCCAAAAGCTCTTCGAGGCTTAAAGGTTTGGCTGAAGAAATTAACAAAATAAATTTCCAAAGGTGAGATGAAGTCGGGGTAAGGATGCTAAAATCAACTTTAGGTTAGAAAAAGGCCTCTTGGCCCTTTTATTTTAGCGAACTCCTCTCCTAAATTTGAGCTACGTTAACAATAATAGCAGGCTGGCTAACCACTCTAAACTTAGCCAATAAGAAGGTCACCAACCTGGTCTATAAATAAACTTAATGGTTAAGCCTGGGGCTACCGCCGATTTGACTGGCTTTAAAAAAGCAAGATTCCCACTCAATAGAGAAGTGAGAAAACCTAAGCGGCCGTCTTCATAAATAATAGAGGCCTTGTTCGGATCGCTTATCTTTCCTAGTGCCATAGCCTTTTCCACGGCCTTTTCGTAACCGCCGATTTCATCTATTAGGCCTAACTTGCCCGCTTCTTCCCCTGTAAAGACCCTCCCGTCGGCCATTTTCCTAACCTGGGCCTCGTTTAGCTTTGGCCTTCCTGCGGTCACGTCTTTAACAAACTGCTCATAGACGTTCATAACCATACTTTGGAGCAACTCGCGCTCGTCGGGCCGCATGCTCCTAAAAGGGGAACCAACGTCTTTGTAAAGTCCGCTTTTAATAACCTGAGATTTTATGCCCAGCTTATCCATGGCCTGATCAAATTCTATGGACTCCATAATTACCCCAATCGAGCCGGTAATGGTGCCGCGATTAGCAAAGATGGAGTTTCCAGCCACGGCTAGATAGAGCCCGCCTGAGGCCGCCACAGAACCCATGGAGACGACCACAGGTTTAGGAAATTTTTTTATAGCCTCATATAGCTCCTGACAAGGGGCCACTGCCCCACCAGGGGAATCAATGCGCAAGACCACGGCCCTGATAAATTTATTTTTCTCAAAGGACTTAAGAGTGTCGGTGGCCCAACGAGTATCGAAAATCTCTCCCTCCACGCTTATTACGCCCACGGCCGGGCCAGTGAGCGCGGAAAGGGCCGTGGGCTGACGAAAGGAGTCAACTAGGCTAAAGAGGGTGAAATTACAACTCCCAATAGCTAGAAAGCCCAAAAACAAAAAGACAAAGGGCCAACTAAAAAAAGAAGAGCGCGAGGACTTAAGAGCTTTAGGGGCCGGAGTGATTAGCCTACGAATGGGAGGGCGACGAATGGAATCGGCCGGGTCTTCCTCAGAAGGTCTCGATGGAACCGATGGGCTAGTTTGGCTCGATGAACTCAAAGCACTAGACTCGGCCGCCGGCTTAGGGACTGAATCGACTAGGGTTGAGGGAGACTCGTTTAACTCGGAAGGATGATCACCTGGCGTCAAAGGCACCTCGTTACGGTCATCTGGGGCCATAGTTATTTTAACCTTGGTAACTCATAAGATTTTAAGATAAAACACTATAATGGCCGCTATGAACAATCATAGCGGCCATTAAATAAAAAAACTAGAATCTAGCCGCCGCTAAAGCGGAGAGTTAAGCTCTAAGCCTCTGTGTCGGAAGTTTGCTTTTTCTCGGCTAAGAGCTTATCAAGGTTACCAAAGGCCGCCCCGAAGGAGCCGGTAGCATTGGAGGTCTGACCAGCGCTAGCGCCCCCCTTGCCACCATCGGCGGCAAATTCCTTAAAGCGGGCTTCGTCGCCTTCTTTATTTTTACTTTTTACCGAAAGGCCAATCTTATGATCAGTAGTGGAGACTGAAACCACCTTAGCCGTCACGTTGTCTCCGACCTTAAAGGCCTCGCTTAATGGTTTTCCCTTTTGAATACCACTTTCGGAAACGTGAATGAGACCCTCGATACCCTCGTCAAGCTCTAAAAAAATCCCGAAATCAGTTACGTTAGTGACCCTCCCGGTAACAGTTTCGCCAACCGGGAAGCGAGAGAAGGCCACGGCCCAGGGATCTTCAACTAGCTGTTTGATGCCTAGCGAAAACCGCTCTTGCTCGCGATCAATAGATAATATAACCGCTCTAACCGAGTCGCCCTTTTTAAAGACCTCTGAAGGGTGCTTAAAACGCCTATTCCAAGAAATATCGGAAATATGCACCAAACCGTCGATACCTTCGTCAATGCCAATAAAAGCCCCAAAGTCGGTAATATTTTTTATCTTACCTTCAATAATGGTACCAATGGGGTATCTCTCGGAGACCGAATCCCAAGGATTGGGCTCGACCTGTTTCATGCCTAAAGATATGCGCTTAGCGTTGGAGTCCATATTAAGGATAATGGCCTCGACAAAATCGCCCACTTTAAGTACCGAAGAGGGGTTTCTAACCTTGCGGGTCCAGCTCATTTCAGAGACGTGAATTAAGCCCTCCAAGCCGCTTTCTAGCTCAACAAAAGCCCCGTAATCGGTTAAAGAAACTACCTTCCCGCTAACTCTATCACCCACTTTATACTTGGTGGAAGCTAGCACCCAAGGGTCTTCCTTAAGCTGCTTAAGCCCCAAAGAAACCCGGCCCTTATCTTTATCAAAGGCCAGCACCTTAACCGTAACTTTATCGCCCACGCCCAGTAGCTCACCAGGATTACTAATCCGGCCCCAGCTCATGTCGGTTACGTGTAGTAAGCCGTCAAGCCCGCCCAGCTCGACAAAGGCCCCGTAGTCGGTAAGATTTTTGATTATCCCTTCCACCACAGCCCCCACTTCTAAGGAGGATATAGTTTTAGATCTAATCAGGTCTCGCTCGGCCTCTAAAATCACGCGCCGGCTAAGGACCACATTGCCCCGCCTTCTGTTAAATTTGAGGACCTTAAAATCATAGGTTTTTTCAATATGAGATTCGAGATTCTTAACCGGCCTGGTATCCACTTGAGAGCCAGGTAAAAAGGCAGCCACACCGATGTCTACCGACAGGCCTCCCTTGACCCTCCCAGTGACGACGCCTCTAATGATGCCGTCTTCGTTATGAACCTTGGCAATCTCCTCCCAAATCTTCATTTTAACGGCTTTTTCTTTTGAAAGACTGATTTCGCCGTCATCGTCATCTTTATGTATCACCAGGGCGTCTACTTGATCGCCGAGTTGGACGCATAGATTATTCTCAGCGTCGGTAAACTCGCTTAAAGGGATGCGACCTTCACTTTTGGCCCCCACGTCGACCATAACGAATTCTTTGCCGATCTGCACAACCGTGCCTTTAAGAACTTCGCCTTCGGAAGGGCACTTAGGACTATCCTCAAGGAGTTTATCCATAGACTCCATAGAGTCAATTGAGTCAATTGAGTCAGCTGAGTCTAGTTCCCCCCCGCTTTTAGCGGCAGAGGTCGTGTCCGCCTCGTTAGAAGCCTGGTCCGCCTCGTTAGGATTAGAATCTTCGGCTTTATTAGATAACTGGGTGGGCTGAAGGTCTTGGGCTGATTCAGTATTCTCCTGCGCCTCTAAGCTAGATCCGCCCTCGGCGACCGAGATCTCTTCCGAGGAGACGCTCTCCTGGGGCCCGTCGCTAAGCCGGCGGGGCTGGTTGTCAGAATTATTCAAATTGTTAGGCATGTTGTCCCCGAGCTTTAAAATCCCATCAATCAACCATATGGGTCGATCGCTAATGGAACCGCTTTAAGCGGTCATTCAAGGAAGCTTATCACAAATAGGTTTTTTTTTCCATATATTTTCTTCTTTTTTTCTTCCTAGCTAACCACCGTCAATTGACGGTCAAATATTTTAGATAATTATTAGAAATTTCACTATTTTTTTATTTTTAATTATGATAAGTGACAGCTTACGGTTCTCAAAGTCAAGGCCTAGGCAGGGCCTATTTAGATAAAAAATGTAAAATTTTTTGGCCAGGGGCTAAAAATAACTTCAATGGGCGCAAGATTGATAAAAAACATTAGTATCGGCTAAAGCAGTAGGCAAAAAATAATTTACCAAAAATTTACGTAATTTTTACTAAAAAAATATTTAGAATTTTATAACAAAAAAAATAGTTTTCAAATTTTAACTCAATAAACTTATTAAGGGCCCTCAAAAAACCAAAACCCCTAGACTTCTAAGGTCGAGGTTACCCAAATAAATAAGGCCTCTAAACGAAAACCCTGACTCAAGCTGGAGAAAATTTTCGACCTGTGCAATTGGGCTATGACCAAGTCTAGCAAACCGCTTAGCGAATTTAGCCACCTGTTAGTCTATAAACCAATTAGCTCAATGGCCAATGGAAAAGAAGCCTTGACATTACTAAAAGTGTAACAGTTCACCAAGTCTTTTTTTCCCAGGTTGCGGCTGGTAGCGACTTTACGAGTTGTAATTAAGTTTGATCGAAGCGCAAAAAGTCCTCTTTATAGAGCCTTAAATTTTTAACATAGTATTATTACTAGTTAATTTATTAGACTATTTTGCTTTTAAGAGGTTTTGCGCTTCGATCAAGTTTTAGCATACCGTTAAGAGCTTAACATTAGTTCTTTTGAGGTTTCTACTTAGCTCTTTGCTCCAACCATAAATTTTAACTTGGATTAATGTTAAAATTACTAAGCTCCTATAGGGGGCTACATTGTTGCGGTATGTGTCGTCCCTTTCAATAGGCTTGGCCCAGCAACGTTCTCATTTGTGAACGAACACCTCAAAGTTTTAACTATGTCTGGTTAATAATGATTGTAGAGCAAAAAATCACCTTTATCAATTCTAATATTTATAACATAGACATCTTACCAGCTAATTTTTAGACTATTTTGCTTTTATGGTGTGTTTACGCTTCTATCAATAACAGAATTTGATCTTCAGCAGATTAAAATTTATTAAGCTGTACAATTGTGGTATAACTAACCCCTGTACCCATTGTAGACTTGGTAACCGTTCACCAAGTCTTTTTTTCCCCATGTTGCGGCTGGTAGCGACTTTCTAGTTGTAATTAAGTTTTAGCACACCCTTAAGTTCTTAACATTTTGCTCATCCGCAAGGTCAGCTTCATATATGCTTCCCAGTATCATTACCGCAGCTGTTTGCGCCACACGATCTTTAAGGTTATAAATGCCCAACGGTCTCCTCTTACCGTTAGTTT
>JAITQT010000278.1 GCA_031288745.1 Deltaproteobacteria bacterium | reverse complement strand
CAAGAAAAGGCTTTCCAGTTGGTAGATGAGAAGGTACCAGTGTACCCATAGCAAAAAACAAATTTTTTTATAACTATTGAAAACTACATCCTTTTTTTTTCTTACCCAAGGAACTTCGGGCTAAAGAAAGATGGAACTATGCAAATATCTTTATCTGAAAGCCCTTAAGGGTGAGGGTGGAACGATAAATCTCGCGATGAGCCTATTGTTCATCTGCAATTGTGATGGCGGTTATATCGTAGAGGGGGATGGTCTGGAACCAAGATTTCAACTTGAACATTCGTTACGGCTTATGGTAGGTGCTATCGTGGTCGAAGGGAGGTGATAACAGGCACAGTATCGTAGAATAGAGAAAAAAAAGAGACAAATCCTTATTAGGTTTTTTTTCAGTCGAAATGGACGTGGAAAACAAGGTCTTGAAGAGGACTTGGGAATGGTTACTAAACCCTAGGTTAAAAAATCTAATAATTAGATATAATAATTATTTTTTTATTTCAATTTATAATGTAATTATAGGTATTTAAAATGGTCATACTAAATCAGTTAGGTATTAAACATATATTTTATTATGTTTTTTTTTCTTTTAGGAGCAGTAAGGCTCTAAAAGTCTTTTTAGCCTAGGTTTGCCTTAACCAAGGTAGTTATTTCTTTTAAGATAATCTTCCAGCGCTGTAGGGTTTACCCCAACAAAATCTTTCTGCGCTTTTCCTAGCAAGCAGCGGATGGTGGTAAAAAATTCTGGAACTTTACCCTTGAAATAAGATTCGACTAGTTTTTCAAAGCCTTCGGTGGGCTCGCAATCATTTTTGCGTAATATTTCTATTCTTTTATCAATATCATTGGCTATCTGTTTGCGTCTTTCGGTCAATCGATAGCAGTTCAAATTAAAGCATTCGATGGTTTTATCGACAAGTTCTGTCTTAGAAGAATACTCGTTATCAACATTATTATCGCAGGCCTCTTGGTTCGCTTTAAGGTACCCTGTTTCTCTTTCAATGTCGAAAAGATTAGGAGAATCAGGAATATCAAGAGGGTTTAACAGATAGCCTTCGCAGGCTAAGGGTAGTTTCTTTTTTTGAATCATGTAGTTTTTATAGGCGTCGCAGGATCGATGTTTGATCTTTGGGTTATTTTCTTTTATGCCGCCATCACAGACGGCTAGCATGTTTTTCCAGTCAAGCGCAAAGTGATTAGAGGGATCCGATTGGGGGTGAAAATGTTCTATTTGGGGGGAGCACGGTCCATCCAAATTTATTTTTTGCTCGCAATAGGCGCAAAGACCATGCTGGTCGCTTACGGCTTGCTTACGGCAGTCTTGGGCAGCCTCAGAGCCTCCATTGGCGTTATCTTGTCTCATTTCTTCCCACTTAGCGGCGGGATGAGCCTTGGCGTAATCCTCTAGGGATTTAGGGCCGGGAAAGCTTTTGTTGATGCGTTTCACAGCCCTTTCATCCATTTTTTATTTTCAATGAAAAGATCAAGCTCCGACAGTGTGAGATCGCCTTGTCCGAAATGCTCGTCTAGTTGTTTTCTAAAATCTTTTGCGGCCTCCGAGTCCCACTTTTCAGCGTAGACAAGATTTTTATAGCGGTTCAAGGTCTCAACTATGGAAAGGTTCTGGGGTCTAGGCTCTACGTCAAAAACCTCTTTCAACAATCTTGAGGCTTCGGCCCCTTCGGTCTGTTCTGGTGCCGCATAGACTTGGCCCTTTTCCAAAACGCGAATGCATTGATGCGGAATAGTAGTCAGAACCTGTGGGCTGTGAGTGGTAATAATAAACTGGGTATTGGGAAAAATCTCCAGTAAGGTTGGGATGACCTGTTGTTGCCAAGCGGGGTGAAGGTGGAGTTCAATTTCGTCGATGAGGACTATAGCCGACGCATTAAGAACTGATTCCTGCGGCGCTATGCCCAGCTGGCTAGATTGGGCCATGCGCCTAGCCAGATCTATGACTAAGGCCAGCATAGCTTGGAAGCCGCTGCTCAATTGATTGAAATTGTAGGGGAGATCGTTGTCCTTTCCATAAATAATCAGTTCAGGGGGAGAACCCTTCATCCGCGGCCTAACGTAGCGTCCTAAAAGGGCTTTGGAGATAGCCTCCCTTACGGCGGTTAGCACAGGATCTTTGGCTTGGGAGCCACCATCGCGTATGGCGCGGGCCTCGTCGGCGTCTCGTTGATTAAACCAGGTCAGAGTGGAAGCAAAGTCGATCGGTTGGTTAAAAGCGTTAGAAATTTCGGTTGTTTGAGGTATATAATTTTGATGAGTCATTAATTCAGGTATTTGAGATAAATAATTTTGATGAGTTATTAATTTAGTTGTTTCTTTGGTAACGAATCGACCGGCCTTATAGGCTACTAAGACAGGTCGTTTATTTAAAAAAAAATCATTTAAATTATTGAATTCATATGATGTAACCGATTTTATTGGAAAAATCTTTGGATCATTATTATTTTCCATACTAAATTTAATCATATTTGAAGTTTTAGAATTAAAAAATAAGTTCACAGAACAGTTATCTGAAACGCAAGGTAAGGTCAATTTAATATTGTATAATACCTTATCGTCTTGGTTTGCAATTATCGAAAAATCTGATAGCGAATAGAAAAAATAGCTACCTAGGCCGAATGGTGTCTGTGTTACCGCAAGATATAAAAAAATACTCAAGGCGTCTAGAATAGCCGTTTTTCCTGAACCGTTCTCGCCTACCAGGACGGTTAAGCGGGGGGCAAAAGTAATTTCAAAATTATCAAAAAGGCGGTAATTTTTAAGGCTGAGAGATTCTATTTTTATAATAGGTTCCATTTTTGACTATACTATGACTGATCTGGCGGACCAGCTCTGAAGAGTTTTGGTTACGATATCTTTCAAGTCGGCGTTAGGTTGGTTGAGCAGATAGCTGCGGAATATGGTCGCGCCGAACTCTTCCACTTCAGCAAAACTTAACTCAATGAGGCGTTGGGCCAAGGCGTCGGGCGAGAAACCTAAAGAGAAATTGAGCCTGCGTTCAAACTTTTCGAACCATTCCGTCAGGCGAGCTCGGTTTGGACTGGGTAGCGCCATGCGGATCTGAAAGCGCCGCCAGGCGGCGCGGTCCAGTAGTTCAGCATGATTGGTTGCCCCGATGACAATGACATGCGTCGGTAGGTTGTCTATTTGCATGAGAAGCGAACTCACAACGCGCTTGATCTCGGCGGTCTCGTGCAAATCGCCGCGTTCTTTGCCTATGGTTTCAAATTCGTCGAAAAAAAGGAGGCATCTCCGAGTGGAGGCGTACTCAAATACCCTCTTTAGACGAAGAGCGGTTTCCCCCAGAAAGGCTCCAACAACGCTTTCATATCGAACTACCAATAGCGGAACCGCTAGCGCTTCCGCAATTGCCTCGGCTAAGGATGTTTTGCCATTACCTGGAGGGCCGATTAGGAGGACGCGGTTGCGGGGGGCGAGGTTGTATGCTCTAAGTAAGTCAGTCCGATGCTGTTCTTCAATCAGGCTTTGGCAAATCTGCCTTACCTCGTCTGGGAGGATGAGATCGGAGAGCTTTATTTGAGGAATAACCTCATGGAAAAGGTTACCTATATGTTGATCGAAGCGCAAAAAGTCCTCTTTATCGGGCCTTAAATTTTTAACATACTATTATTACTAGTTAATTTGTTAGACTATTTTGCTTTTAAGAGGTTTTTGCGCTTCGATCATATGTTGCTCTAACATAAGACTTTCGCCATTTGTAACGGGGCGTTCAGCCGGCGCGGAGTTTAATAACTCATTGAGTCTCTCAGCCAACACTTTGTGTTGTTTTGAGCGCTCGTTGGTGATGATCGCCTCTACAACCTTCCTAAAGTTGGCCTTGTCTCCCCGTACGCCGGTTTGGACAAGGCGAATTAATAAATCAGCTCTGGCCATTATTAGCCTAGCATTCTTGTTACCAAAAAAACTTTTTAGGCATCTTAAACAGTCAAGATCGCCTGATGCTCCCGACGATTATTGACTTACCGATAAGGAAAGAGAGAAACAAGCTCAAAAAATCTTGAAAGCGATGAAGCGGCTTAGCGCAAAATTAAAGAAAGCGAACTTAGAAGCCTCAGATAAGAAGAAAGCCCAAAACATGGCCAAGAGGTTGGCCTCATTGTCAGAACTCATCCTCTATAATTTCTACACTTCTCAACACCCTGTCTTAAAATCCTGCCTAAACAATCCCTAGTATATCATTAAATTTTAAAGTTGCGAAAAAAATATTTTTTCGTAGCTTCAGTACACTTTTAGTACCAATTTTTTTTTGTCCTCATTTGAGGAAATTAAGATGCCTGATACGGAGCACTTATCAAGCGCGTTTGTAATTTTTACGGACAAACAATCAGGACAATATAGCCTACGCTATGTTGGGTACTTACCTAACCCTGAGCTGTACGTAGCTGCTACTATCGCAGTTGTTGAGCTGCGCGAGGAAATAGTCGCGGCAAGTATGAGGACCACCCGGCGGTACAGGAGATGAGAGATAAACTCTTAGCCACAGTCGACGCTAGAAGGGATATAGCGGATAAATATTTTCCCGCGGAGGAAGAAAGGTAAATTCACTTTAGTTCCCCCATTAAAGGCGAAAGATAATGATGACAACGACGACCCTAGCTAATGAAGAGCTTGAATTTAAACGTAAACCTTCTGAGCTGGAATTTGACGAACTGGATGCGCCTTTAGAAATCGTGGGGATTGAATCTAAGTTAATCATTAAATCTAGCAATACCGAGACGGGAGTTTGAGCAACTGATACTCCTATCTCTTCCGACGAGTTAGGCTAGCTATACAGCAACGTGTTTATCTTCATTGTAAAAGAGGTATTGATCTCTGACCCTACCCTAGTCGCGCTTATTGATGACTTAGCCAAAGCGAAGCAGACTATAAAAACCATGATAAGCTTAGCATGGTCAGGCGGGCTTGCCTAGACCTTATGGATGATTACATTATGAGCGCTATGTGGAAGTCCATGATAGCCGATCGTAGGAAGATCACAGAGACCGATAATAGTTACTATGTTGAAGGTAGCCTTGGTAAACCCGGGCTGTGCATACACATAGACTTTACGCGAGCTGATCTTGTGGCTTTCGCTAGTCCGTTTCCATCAGATAAGTTCTACTTAATGTGTTCCGGAGTTATAGAAGGGCTTACTACCATGGCTATGTTTGCCGAAACAAGGGTCATTGAGCTATAGATGATCCTGACAGTCTGAAAGATGCGTCCCGTAAAACCTTGCAGCGCTGTCTAAAGCTACTTGAGGATTAATTTAAAACACACAGGAGGAAAAATTTCAGGATGCTGTTGAACTAGCTTGGAAAACTAATAACCCGCAAGCTAAATTAAATACAGCCCGCGCTAATGAGCTTCGAATCTATTTTGATTTAGTCGATATGTTCGTGGAGCGTTTAGCAGAAATAGCGTCTTCTAAGCCCGGACATAATTATACTCAAGAACGAAATGATTTTCCATTTTAGGCCTTTATTTTTGGACCTCTTCGGTTGTAAAGGTGCCAAGCTAAAAATACATGGTCGCGGGCGAAATCGTTATTGTAATATGGACCTGCAATTATAACGCTTACTACATAGGGCCCTATTAAGACAAAAAATATTGACTTACCTGTAGACTTATCTTTAGTCATAAAGCGGCTCTCGTAATTAAATTATTAAAGGAGTCTTAAAAATGTCTCAACTAGAAATCGCTACCATCTCTAACATTCCCACCTAACCTACTTATAATCCCAACAATTGGTATTGGAAGCATCCTATTAACGGTAAGTTTTTCTTCCCGGCTAGGCTGTTAGTTCACTCCAGATAACGAAGCCCTCGCAGCTTGGTCTGTTAAGGGTAACAAGCCCCAAGTTTGGCCGACCTTAGCCTATCCTGGGCCAGACCTTGGGAGGCCTGGCTAGGTGTGCTCACGCTAGTCAAGCTTGCAGCGGTTTCAAGGGTGCAGAAACTTTTAGACCGAAGTTCCTTGGGTAAGAAAAAAAAAGGATGTAGTTTTCAATAGTTATAAAAAAATTTGTTTTTTGCTATGGGTACACTGGTACCTTCTCATCTACCAACTGGAAAGCCTTTT
>JAITQT010000080.1 GCA_031288745.1 Deltaproteobacteria bacterium | reverse complement strand
TAGTAGCGAGGAAAACATTGCGAATCTCCGTTGAGATGTAAATCTGGAATACAATCAGAAATTAAAGGCATCAGTTCATTTTTTCCCCCAGGACCAGGTAGACAAATAACCAAATTTTTGTGGTTTTTTGTTGGAAATATCTTTGGCAAAAGATATACGCGATTGTTTAATGATGCATTATAATAAACATTTTGTTTATTATATGGCCTATATAAGGCTATTAAATTATTATTAGTATATAAATAAATCTTTAATTTTAAAAAATCTTTTTTATTGGCTACATCCCATGAAAACTTATTCGTATTATAATTTATTATAAATTTAGTATTTTCTTCAGAGAGTGATTTTTTATATTCATTTACAGTTCTATTATAGTAATCAATAGTATTATTTATATTTATAGTAAGTTTGTTTAATGAAAAATTATAGCACCAAGCGTCACGCGATGTGGCCAACCCCCTAGAATAAACGGGCTTAAAGAACGTCTCGCCGCTATCTTTATTGGTTTTATCTCCTATTAGCGTTAAGCCCTCAAATATTTCGCCGCGCTGATTTAGCCAATCGCCTACATGGTTGGGTATTATTTTGGTCCAAACTAAATCCGGATTGTAGATATTTCGCTTTTCCGCTAAATCGGCTAATTTAGCTTCCCTGGTTAAATAATCTTCGGTTTCGTGGTAATAAATTTTCGCTGGGCCGGAATACTCGGAATTCTTTACTAAAAAAGTGATGGCGATGGGCGCACGGCTGCCAGATCCAAAAATTTTACCCCCTTCTTTCCTTGATAGTTCCCCGGAAGTTCTCTGGTTACCCCTTAAATTAAAGATGTAAATTTTAGCGAATTCTTCGGAGAGGATTTTGCGCATGCCGTCCATGGCGTTGCCATCTAGCCAACCGACGTTGGTGACGAAGGCGATGACTCCACAGCCGCTGTTTAACCTATCGCTAGCCCAACGAAAGGCCTTGATATAAGAATCGTATAATGAATTTTTAAGCATCGCCGTGGATTTGGCCGCATAAGTTTCTTTGATTCTTTGCTCTAATTTTGGATAAGACTGGTTTTGGGCGTCATCGTTAGCCGAGCGTTGACCTACGGAATATGGGGGATTACCTATGATTACGGTTATAGTTTGCCTTTTTTGAAGTTCCAGGCGCTCGGAATTTTTTAGAAGCTTATTTTTTTCAAATAGAGCGGGATCCTTCTCTTGCCCCGCTTCGTAAAGCTGAAAGGTGTCGGTTAGACAAATGCCTTCGAAGGGTTTATAGGCGCTCGTTTCGCCTACGAGGCTATGATAAGCGTTTTCTATGTTTATGGCACCTATATAGTAAGCAAGTAGCACTATTTCATTGGCGTGAATTTCAGAAAGGTATTTCCTCTCCAAGGACTCTCCTAAAAGGCCCGATTGAATTAGTCTTGCAATAAAAGTTCCCGTCCCGGTGAAGGGGTCCAGAATATGGACGTTTTTTTCGGAAATTTTTCGACCAAATTCTTTTTCCAAAACCTTGGCTGCGGACTCGACCACGAAATCGACTAGTTCGACCGGAGTGTAGACGATGCCGAGTTTTTCAACCGTTTTGGCGGCGGCTATCTTAAAAAAGTTTTCATAAAGTTTAACGATGATCTCTTGACGGCCCTCTGCGTTATCAATACCGGCTACTTCTTCTTTAACTCTTTGGTAAAACCTACTTAATACATATCTATCATTATCAAGCCCTTGCCCTTCCAAGACCTCGATTATATTTTCTAACGATTTGGAAACCGGATTATTTTGCACAAAAGAATAGTTTTCAAATAGCGCCTCAAACACAGGCTTAGTTATCAAATGCTGAGAAAGCATTTCTAAAGCATCGGCGGATTCAATGGAGGGATTTAAAGTTTTTCTTAATCCGTTTAAGAATTCTTCAAAAGTTTCTTTATGAGGGCCTTCTTCGTTTACTACTTTGGTTATGCGACTTTTAAATCCTTCGGCAATCTTGGCTACGTCCTGAGCCCAAATTAGCAGTTCCTGTTTGACGCCAACTTTTTTAACCAATCTCCCGTAAATGGCTTTGTAAAGGGGATTTACATCTTTTCCGGCGTCATCGAATAAACCTTTAACCTTGGGAGTGAGAACGGCTAACTGCTTATCGTCTTGACCGGCTACGCCGCCAATTAAAACCGAGCCACCGCCGTCCGGTTTATCGGAGTTAAATTGAATTTTGTTAATTATGGCTTGGAACCGATCGTCATGTGATTTTAAGGCGTTAAGGACAGACCAAACCACGGAGAATTCTTTGTTTTTATCAAGAGCGTCTTCGGGTTCAACGTAAGAGGGCACTAAGACGGGAATAATGATATAACCGAATTTTTTACCTTCGGCCCGGCGCATTACCCGGCCCACTGATTGAACCACGTCAATTTGAGAATTTTTAGGCGATAAAAATAAAACGGCGTCTAACGAAGGAACATCGACTCCCTCCGAGAGACACCTGACGTTATTTAGGATACGACATTGGTTAGTATTTTCAGGCGTGGCTTTTAGCCAAGTCATTAAGCCGTTTCTCTTTAAGGCCCCCATAGTTCCGTCTATGTGGTCGCTTTTAAGATCAACTAACTTAAATTTTTCGTCTACCTCTGGCTCTTGATTTATGAGATAGCCCCATCGCTCTTTAAGGCCGTTAAAAGCCTCGCTAATGCGTTTTGATTTGGCTATGGTTTGACAAAAGGACACGGCCATCCGCATGGGGCCGGGGTCAACCTGCCGGAGTATTTTACCCTCATAAGCGAAGTTTTTAGAAAGAACGTTAAGGCAACCAATCAATTTAGTTATGTCGTCGGCGTTAATCTCTTTTTTTCCATCGGCTAGTTCGGCTTGAGTGTTATCGGAAATGGTTAGGCGGTTAAGAGTTAGCACAATGACTTTATAGTCGGTTAAAAGATTTTTGGCCACCGCCTCGCCAAAACCTAAACGATAAAATTCTTCTCCGTACTGGTCGATGTCGTCCATGGAAAAAAGAACGATTGAGGAGTCTTCCGTTTTAACATTCTTTTTGACGTCAGAGCTGTAGACCCTGGGCGTGGCGGTCATGTAAAGCCTTTTAGAGGCTTTAATAAAGGAATTGTCGTGAACTTTTACGAAATAACTTTCGTCGCGGTCGGGTACTTTAACCCCGGTAGTGCGGTGGGCTTCGTCGCAGACGATCAGGGCCGCTTCGCGTCCGCCCTGTTTCAAAGCCTCGGCCAAGGGCTCTATTGACTGATAGGTAGAAAAAATTACCTTAAGCCAATTGGGATGTTTAGCCTCGGCAAATTTAAGTTCCTTTAAAATTTTATCAACGTCGGTCGTAACCGGCACGTTTAGATCAACTATTCCGGTTGAGTCAGAATCTTCATCGTTCTTTTTATATTTAGAAATTGAAGGATCGGAGCAAACGGAAATAGCGTATATATCGTGGACTTTTTGAGCCAACCATTCCTTTAAAGTTTGGCCGACTAAAGCGATGGAGGGAGCTAAGAAAAGAACCAGACCACGCCCCTGGGTCAAATTTTCGGCGATTTTTAGGGAGGTAAAGGTCTTTCCAGTGCCGCAGGCCATGAGAAGTTGGCCTCGGTCGTTGGTTTTGAAGTGTTCTCTAGCGGCTTCTACGGCCGCTCTTTGGTGCTCTCTTAGGCTTAATTTTGGTAGCCTGGCTTCTGAACCGAACGCCCCTTTATCTAGCTTCTCCCAATCGACCGGGGCCGCTTCTAAGTCATCAAGGCTAAGCCGAGAACAAGGCGGCTTTTGATCTTTAAGCGCGTCTTCAGCGTTCTTAGACCAATTATAGCTTGTGCAAATTAGTAAGCGATGATCAAAAAACTTTTTTTCGTTGGTCTCGGTTTCGAAACTTTGGCCGGATTTCCTAAAAAAAGTATCAATTCCCTCAGTATTCAAGTAATCGTTTTGGCCTAAAAATTTGCATTGTACGGCCCAATATTGACCGCTCTCTGTCTCGGCTATTATATCAATCCCTGTGTCTATTCTGTTTTGGGCTTGAGGGTGCGGATATTCTTTCCAAAGCCAAACTTTTTTAAAATTATATTGCTCATAAAGAGGGTAAGTCTTTATAAAATTTACCATCAACCGTTCAAAACGGGAGCCCATGTCTGTTTCGGACCTAGCTTCGCTTCGATATTTTGTTAGAATTGAACGTAAAACTACCACCATTTGCGCCTCGTTTAGCGCAACAAATACTAACCATAATCTCTATATTATTATAATTATTAAGTTAAATAATTAAAAAAATAAATTTAAATAAATAAAATTATAAAATTTTAAATTAATAATATTAAAAATTTTTAGGCGAATGATTTTCATTCATTGGTCTTAAAAAAAATCTGTAATTTTTAATGTTACCATAATTTTTTTTGAAAAAATTTAGCGAAATTGCTTAATTTAAAGACGAAGACAAAATGTGGAAAAAGAGGAGGGTTCTGGACGGTCGGAATTATCCTTGAATAAAACCTCATTAACTAAAAAAGTGCGAAATAAGCATGAAAACGCTTTTTTTTATATTAATTTAAGATTTATTATATAAATTATAAGAAATTCAATTGAAAAATTAAAATTTTTCCTCTCGAAATGGACTCTCGTAAGCTAGCCTTTATTTTCTAACTAACTAAAATTATTAACAAATCTTTAATTAATTCAACCAAATTTCCAAATCACATTTTTCGTGCTTTGAGAACCAAGTGATTTGTGTTATAATTTATAGAAAAATTTCGCATATATCTTATATAATTAAATTTACGTTTAATGAAATCAACTATAATATTTTTATATTATAGTGAATTATTTATTTTTAAAATGCAACAAAGCTTAGCCTAATGAATGAAAATCATCTAGCTGGTAAGTAAAATTTAACTAAAAATATTAAATTTTATATTTTTATGTTAAATAATCACCTAAAGAAACTTAATAACGATTAATATACATTCTATTTTAAATAAATACAGATGCCAAGCTAGGTCTGAAACCGATAAAGGTAATCGTTTCGAAAGGTTGATGATTAATTTTTTAAAGACTTATCCTCTTTACGATAAATATAATTTTAAATTTGTCTGGTTATGGAAGGAATATCCTTATCATGACAGCAACGATAGGCCCGACACTGGAGTGGATATCATCGCCCTAACCGAGGAGGGCGATTATTGGGCCGTCCAATGTAAATTTGTTGGACCTAACGATTACGTCAATAGCGATGGGATTAATAGCTTCTTTCGAGCTTCCGGTCAATTAATCAAAACGGAGAGAGGCGAGCGTAAATTTTTCTCTTATCGGTTGTTGATTTCCACTAGCTATAGATGGTCGAGCACAGCTGAAAATTCCCTTGAAAATCAAAGTATAGAATGCTTTAAGCTTAGTCTGCTAGACCTTGAAAAGGCGAGTGTTGATTGGTTAAAGCTAGATCAAGGGCTCTTTGGCCGGGAGGCGAGGCTTAAACAATACGCCTTAAAAGATCATCAAAAAGCGGCCCTTGAGGCGGCGAGGAATCATTATCAAAGTCATGACCGCGGGAGCCTTATTATGGCTTGCGGCACTGGCAAGACTTACGCCTCCCTTAAAATAGTTGAAGATTTAACCAAATCAAAAGGCCTGGTCATCTTTTTCGCCCCTTCCATCGCTTTAGTCGGGCAAACCTTAAAGGAGTGGACCGCTCAAGCAAGCGAGACTTCTGCTCTCTATCCTCTTTGCGTTTGCTCAGATAAAAGCGTCTCTAAATATAAAAAAGACGATAACGACATTGATTCCACCTCCATCGCCGACTTAAGCGTTCCGGTCACAACAAACACCAAGGCCATCTTAAAGGAACTAAAAAAGGAAAAATATAAAGATCGCCTTGAGGTCATTTTTTCCACTTACCAATCAATCGAGCCTTTGGCCGAGGCCTTGTGTCAATATGGTCGTGAGGTGGATTTAATCGTCTACGACGAGGCCCACCGCACCACGGGTGCGAAGTTACCTAATTTAGAAAAGGCCCAAGGTTACGACGAGAGTTATTTCGTTAAGGTTCACGATAATAATTTCATCAAAGCCTCAAAAAGGCTTTACATGACGGCCACGCCGAGAGTTTATCACGAAAACGCTAAAGACAAGGCCAAATCATTGGGCGGCTCTATTATTCTTTTTTCCATGGACGACGCGGACCATTACGGAGAAGAGTTCTACCACCTAGGGTTTGGGGAGGCGGTGGCCAAAGATTTATTATCGGATTACAAAGTCTTGGTGCTGACTATAAACCGCCAATCTTTTTCGGAGGCGCAACAAGAAAAGTTGGCCGACGGAAAAAAAGAAATTACCTCCGATGATTTAACTAAACTACTAGGCTGCCACAACGCACTTTCAAAAAATTTCGCTTACGAAGGAAAAGTATTAAGAGACGTCGACCCCGGCCCCATGCGCAAAGCGGTGACCTTTTGTCAAAGTATCACCAAATCAAAACTCATTAGCGAGGCTTTTAATAATCTTAACTAAAAATGGGCAGACATATTTAATCAAGAAAATATAACGCAAACTAACGAATGCTTTGAACTTGTCTCCATTAAGGCCAACCACATCGACGGGACCATGAGGGCCTCCAAGCGAGACGGCTTTATGGCCTGGCTTAAGGAGGCACCAGAGAGTTCAAACGAATGCCGACTACTAACTAACGTAAGATGCCTATCTGAGGGCGTCGACGTTCCGTCCTTAGACGCGATTATTTTTTTATCCCCCAAAAACTCGCCAATCGACGTCGTTCAATCGGTGGGACGAGTTATGCGCAAAGCGGAGGGTAAAAAATTTGGCTATATCATAATCCCGTCTTAGTGCCCTCGTACGTCAACCCTAAAGAAGCGCTTGATAAAAACGCCGATTACAAGATCGTTTGGA
>JAITQT010000005.1 GCA_031288745.1 Deltaproteobacteria bacterium | reverse complement strand
GATTGGTATGCCTAGGATCTGCCAAAAAGGCGGTCAAAATATGAATTTATGGCACAATAACACTCGAAAAATGGAATTTTTGCAAAAAAAATAGTTTGCGAGCCTCCTTATTGCGAAAGTAAAGCAATAAGAATTTTTTTTGGAGTCGGCAGAAAAAAAATGGTCCCGCCTCCATATCCAGAGATTTTTTTCGAGGGGGGTTTTTGCGTTGCGCTACGATCAAAATTACTAAGCTCCTATAAGGGGCTACATTGCTGCGGGATGGGTCGTCCCTTTCAATAGGCTTGGCACCGCAGCGTTCTCTCTTGTGAACGGGCCCTTAAACGTTCACATTTGTGAACGGACACCAAATTTATAACTTTTTTTGTTAATAAAAAGATGGTTTTGAGGTAGAGTAAGCATATGTGGAGCTTCTTTTTTACTATGTAGATTTAGATGTACTTGATCTCCATAACATAGATAGAAAAGAAACTCTACATTTTTTTCCGGCAGTACTTGGATTGATTTTTTTTAGTAGTGTAAGGTATAGACAGTAATAAAACAAAACAGTCTCTATTTCTCCGTTCTTAACCTTTCTCCCTTAGTTAATATTTTTTTTGAAATATTCCTTAATTAAAAATTTTTAATGAAAGTTTAACACAAGCTAAACCCTTGGGTGGATCACATGTTTGAGCGCTCCAAAAAAATTAGAATTTTAGTGGATCACTTTTCGATGAGCGATGTGAGACATTTTGGTATACTTTTCTTTGAGCGCTTCCAATAACCTTAAAATTATGGTTTAAAACTGCCCAACTTTAAGCGATAGGGCGATAAAAAGGCCTAATACCCCACCGCTGGTTTTAGGCCTTTAAAAATGTCAACTAATGAGTTAAACGATAAGCCTCAGCTCTTTTTCTTCCCCCCAGTGTTAGCGCTCCCCACAACCGCAGCCGCTGGCTCGGGGCGGTTTATCAGCTTTTGCTGCCAAATACCTAAAAGATTGTTGACCAGCCAATAAAGAACTAGTCCCGAGGGCATGTTTAGTAAGATAATGCCGAAGATAAGGGGCATGAACATCATTATCTTAGCCTGCATCGGATCGCCCATCTGAGGCGTCATCTTTTGTTGCCAGAGCATAGACAAGCACATCAGGATAGTTAAAACCGGTATGCCAGTCGGGGGATCGAGAAAAGGGACCTTAAAATTTAAATGAAAAAGTCGATCGGGGCTGGAGAGATCATTAATCCAGAGCACGAAAGGTGCCCCACGAAGCTCGAGGGCGTAATCGAGCACTCGATAAAAGGCTATAAAGAAGGGAATTTGAAAGAGCATAGGCAAACACCCGCCCATGGGGTTAACTTTATAGGCCTTATAGAGCTGCATCATCTCTCGGCTCATGGCCTCGCGATTGTCTTTATGTTTTTCCTTAAGCTCGGTTAGGCGAGGTTGAAGCTTTTGAAGGGCCTTCATCGACTTATAGCTTTTAGCCGTCAGAGGCCACAGAGCTATCTTAATTAACACGGTTACGATAATAATAGCTAGACCGTAATTACCAACCAAACCGTAAAACAATTTTAAAAGCCAAGCCATGGGCCGGCCTAACATAGAAAACCAGCCATAATCAATGCTTTGATTTAGGCTATAACCGGCCTCTTGTAAGACCTTTTCGTCCTTAGGTCCGTAGAAAAAACTAAAATCGTAGACAGTCTCGGCCTCAGCGCTTAGTTTAAGGGGCCAGGAGGCCACCAATTCCACGCCGTCGGGAGGCCTAGAAAAGCCTTGAAGGGCTAAGGTGGAAGGCTCTCTTTGAGAACCGTTTCCGCCCGAGAGAATCATGGCGGTCAAAAAATATTGATTCATAAAGCCCAGCCAATCGGCTGAACTTAGATTTTGGATATCTTTTAGCTTAGAACCGGCGTTGGTG
Organism: Deltaproteobacteria bacterium; assembly: GCA_031288745.1. Classification (GTDB taxonomy): domain Bacteria; phylum Desulfobacterota; class Desulfarculia; order Adiutricales; family Adiutricaceae; genus JAITQT01. The sequence continues at coordinate 3,235 of JAITQT010000005.1, read as the reverse complement.
GTCTTATAACTTTTAAGGGAATTGTCGAGATAAGAGGCCACTGTTTCGTAACGGCCGGTTAAAAGACCAAAGGGCCTAGCTATCAAAGTCTGTCCCAGCCTTCCAGAATAGGCCCCAGAGCTTTGATTTATAAGCCTTATTTTTTGTTTTATCAAATAGCTTGCAGGGGTAAAAACAAAGACTCTTTCTATGACTAGCCCTTTGCTAGTTTTCCCTTTAAAGGTTAGTTGACCGCTTCCAGAGGAATCGACTATCAAAGAGTCTTTATCGGCCGTAAACTTAAGCTCTGAGAGATCGAGAAAATCAGAGTCGTTAACCAACAGACGCAAAGAAAGCGGGAGGCTCCCGCTCTTATCGGTAAGGTTTACTAGCTCCACCGGTCTATCGGGAGTATTGGGATTTACGCGCTGCTCTTTATAATTATTGAGGGTGAACGATTTAAGCCGAGCCCCGCTTTCGGTGAAAAGAGCCTTATATTCGGGGGTTTGAACCAATATCTCGCGGAGCGGGTTAGCGGGTTGGCTTTGCTGGCTCTCCCCGTTAGCGCTTAAGGAGACTAAAGCCTCTTCCGAAGAAAGTAAGGCCTCAGAGGAGCCCCCCACCCCAGCCTTTAACCTATTTTGGTTATTTTGGGTGCTAGCCTCCTCAATCTTATTTTGGCTCTGGCCAGAGGGGGCCTGTTTACGAGGGTAGAGGAACGAAAATATAAAATTTACGGCGAAAAAAAAGACCACCATTGCAATCATGGCCTTTACTGTGTTTTTATCCATGCAAGGTTCCTCTTAACCACTCGATTCTCCCATAAGAGTCTCGATCTTATACATCCTAAAAAAGATTTCAAAATCAAAGCCTATAGGGCAAAGAATATATATAATAATATGCCAAGTTATGCTAATAACTTCGCATATTATTTAAACTATTATTTTAAATAACTTAATTGAATTTTAAATTAAAATGACAAGCTTTTTGAGCCGCCTGTAAGGGCCTATCTGCCTTAGTCAGTAATGAAACCACACTTTATCTAAGCGCAGCCTACTTCTCAGCCTTAGGGCTCGGTACCGGGTCGTAGCCTCCAGGGTGGAAGGGATGACAGCGGGCCACCCGTTTGAGGGCTAACCAGCCACCCCTCCTTAAGCCATAAAGACTTAAGGCCTGATAGGCGTAGGCCGAACAACTTGGAAAAAAACGACAGATTGGGGGCTTAAGGGGCGATAGATAGCGCCTATAAAAAAGTATAAGGCGCAAAAGAAAGGCTAGGACCCAACTTAATGGCTCTCGTCCTTGGCGCTCAAAGGCGGGGGGGGCGACGGCTAAAGGCGCTTTTGAACCGACCGCCAGCGCTCCCTTTAGAGGGCCGTCAGCAGGCCGAAGATAGCGGCTCAATTAAGGGCCCTCCAACTTAAACGATTATTAAAAGATATGGGGAAGACGCAAAGCTTATGCCTAACCCTTTTTAGCCCCGAGCGCTTTAAAGAAAAAACGCCGCAGTTTTTCAGCCTCTTTAGGACCTAATAAACCGGGCTTAAAAGAGTCGAAGCCGGCGAGGGCAATAAAAAGAATATCTAAGCCAGAGGGCCAATCGAGACGGTTAATTCGGAAAAACTCTCTAGCCAGCCTTTTAAATCGATTTCTATCGCACGCCGAGCCGACTTTTTTGGTGGCCGTTACCCCCAAGCGAGAAACGTCTAAAGCGTTAGGCCGGCAAACGACCGTGAAAGGCCCGAGCCTAATTTTCTCAGACCCATGACCTTTCATAGCCAGAAATTGACCTCGCTTAAGAAGTCTTACCGATTTGGGAAAACTGAAGGGCCGAGAGGCTAGCGATGAACTTAAATTTTGAGGATTATTGTTGAGCACTTATTATGGTGTCCGTTCACCACTGTAAACGTTTAAGGACCCGTTCACAAGAGAGAACGTTGCGGTACCCAGCCTATTGTAAGGGAAGACACGTACCGCAACAAGGTAGCCCCCTATAGGAGCTTAGTAATTTTATCATTAATCCAAGTTAAAATATATGGTTGGAGCACCGAGCTAAGTAGAAACCTCAAAAGATCTTATTGTTAAGCTCTTAAGGGTAAGCTAAAACTCAATTACAACTTGAAAGTCGCTACCAGCCGTAACGTGGGGAAAAAAAACTTAGTGAACGGTTACATTATGAGTAAATTAAAGGCTTTTTAACCATCGCCCCACTCAAGAGCCGAGCTTACGAGCGGACCGAGCAATTTAACTGGCCTTAATCAGTTAACACCATTGCCCTAAGTTAAACGCTTAAAGAGCGGCGGCCTTTGGCCCTACGCCGGCGAATAACGGCCTGACCGCCCTTGGTTCTCATACGGACTAAAAAACCGTGGGTTCTTTTTCTTCTGACGTTATGCGGTTGATAAGTTCTTTTCATTTTTATTTTCCTTTAGTTAATCTCCAAAAAGAGAGATAATTTATATATAATAAAAAACGTCTAAGATTGTCTTAGCCCTCAAAAGAGCTTTCCAAGACGCAAGAGATCAAAATTTAAGTTAGTTAACTTGATTATCAGTTTTTTTAGCATCTCAATTGGGGCCAGTTGAGCTGACCTTTTTGGTCGAAAATCGGGAGGTTAAACCTTTTAAGGAAAAAAAAACCTAAGAGTCCTCATTCACCCCTAGCCTTTTCCATGGCTTCCGAACGGGTTTTACAATCTATGCACAAAGTGGTTACCGGTCTGGCTTGGAGACGCTTAAGGCTAATATCGGACCCACAAGCCTCGCAAATACCAAACTCGCCGTTTTCTATCCTTTCCAAAGCCTCATTAATTTTAGTTAGTAAAGTGCGCTCTCTTTCGCGCAACCGAAGAATAAAACTACGATCGCTCTCTATGGAGGCCCGGTCGGTCGGATCCGGGTAATTAGATATTTGATCGTTCATATCGGCCACGGTCTCGTCGGCGTTTTGCAATATCTCGTTACGCTGACTCAACAGTATATCTTTAAACCTCTTTAATTGAGCGTCGTCCATAAAAACCGCCTGGTAACAAGTCTCTAAACCGGGTGCTAAGGAGGCTAAACGGCGAGAAGCCGAATAACCTGAATCCATTATATTAGCAAAACACTCTATTTATTGTAAAGAAAAAAATCAAGGCGTCAGGGCAAAAGCGTCAAAATTTTTTTTTAAACCGCTTTTACTGGCATAAATATTGCTTGCCGTACCATCCCGTTGATGAGCCTCCACACCTTCGGGTGGGCAATGTCTCTAAGTTTTT